>JAYSRS010000592.1:0-8838 GCA_043720935.1 Saprospiraceae bacterium | reverse complement strand
TTTATCATTTATCATTTATCATTTATCATTTATCATTTATCATTTATCATTTATCATTTATCATTTATCATTTATCATTTATCATTTATCATTACGTTATGAAATATCTCATCGCAGGACTCGGCAACATCGGTAGCGATTATGAAGGTACACGCCACAACATTGGTTTCGATGTTATGGACGTTTTGGCCAAAGAGTTTGACGGGAATTTTAAGCTCGATACGCACGGTTTTATCGCCGAATTTAAGCACAAAAGCCGCACGTTTGTCTTGATAAAACCGACAACTTACATGAATTTGAGTGGCAAAGCCATCCGTTTTTGGTTGAAAAAATTGGACATTCCCAAGGAGAATTTACTCGTTGTTTTGGATGATTTAGCACTGCCTTTTGGCAAACAACGCTTGCGCGGAAGTGGAAAGGATGGTGGGCATAATGGCTTGAAAAACATTGATTTACAGTTGGGGGATAATAATTATGCAAGACTTCGATTGGGTATCGGTGACGCGTTTAAGCAGGGCAAACAAGTAGATTACGTATTAGGGGAGTTCAGCAAGCAAGAAAAAGAATTGCTACCCGAAATTTTGACAAATGCTGCCGAAACGGTCAAAGCTTTTGGGACAATCGGCTTGGCGTTTACGATGAATCAGTTTAACAAAAAATAGGATACTTACACGACACGGCCCACTGATTTAACTGATGCGATTGATTTGCACTGATTTTTTAAACGTAAACAGCAAAAAAGAATCAGTGTAAATCAGTCGAATTTGTCAAATCAGTGGGCCATTCCAGTAAATAACAAAGCCGCCGACTCTTACGAATCGGCGGCTTTTGTTGTATATAAATCATTCTTATTCAATGAATTAAACGTCCCCGTTAAGCTGGTTGAGCAACCAAACGGGTTTTTGAGGCTGCGGGGGCATCAGGCTTTTCGATGGCATAACCCATGATTTTTGCCTGTTTAGCCGCTTCCAATGCCTCTTTTTTCTCACCCGCTTTTTCAAGTGCTGTTACGTACATTCCCCACGCACGACCTTTGAACGGCAAGTTCGGGTCATTGTCTTTGAATGCACGCTTAGTAAAAAATTTGAATTCAAAAGCAGCCTCTTTTGCTTGATTCAACGCCAAATGTGCTTCGCCTTTCAAACGACGAGTCGTCCAAAAAACGGGTTGAAACGGCACACAGTTTTTCAACGCCAGTGCCAAATCTTCTACTGCACCTGCCCAGTCACCGTTTGCTTTTTTGATTTCCGACAAGCCAATAAACGCTTCTGCATTGAGCATCAACGCATTACTCTTAGAAAAATCGAGTAATGCATCTTCTGGTTGACCCATTCGAAAATAAGCCACACCACGCCGTTCATAAGCCTGTGCGTAACCGTTGTGCTTTTCAATTGCTTTTGTGAACGCGTCAATCGCCGTTTGTTGTTTACCTTTATCTGATAAAGCAATGCCTTTGAGGTACTCGGTTGTCGCTACTTTATCGCCTACTGGCAGAAAGCATTCGTCGGCAATCAACTGATTTTTTTCGTTTTGCACCCACAAATACAACGCACCCGCAACGGAATACGTGCGAATTTCATTGAGCAAACCGATGGTATTTTTCCATGTTTTCTCAATGTTGCAGCCGTGTTCCATGCGTGGCACGACCAAATTGAGTGTGTCGGGTCTAAAAAAGTCATCACCTTTGAGGGCAATGTCCATTCTGTAGTAAGTTTCAAGCCTTTTTTGGAAATGTGCCGTGACCATATCGTAGGTTTTAGGCAGCATGAAGTCCAATTGACCTTTCAGAGTTACTTTAAACGTATTCATAATATCTATGCTATTTTTATGTTGAACCTCTGGTAATTGCGTTCGTTATGTATCAGACAAAAATCTGTTCCGTGTTGAACTTTCCAGTTCAACCGTTTTTTTACTTATTCTCATAAAGGGACGACACGTAATCTTATTATGTACCGTTGCGCTTTACGAAATCAAATATTGTGTGTGTGTGTGCGAGATTAAATGGTTAATAAACTGCAAGCGTAATCATTTCGGGTTAAAAAATCGGTGCGTTTAATAAACACCTTAGCATATTGTTATGTGTGTGCTTTCAGACCTAAACTAAATTGTTTTATGGGTTGAAAAATGAAAAACCGACGTTAAAGAAGTCAGCGTAGCTTGCGTGGTTCTCATAGGACATTAAGCAGACGTTTCTGCACAAAGAGTGAGTTGCAAAGTTACGCCCGTTTTTTGGGCTGTGCAAGCCTTTTTTAAGTAATTTTAAATAAAAATACATTTTTATTTATCCTCTAAGTTTATCGTTTAATGTGTCTTTGTTTATATTTTGCAGATAAAATGTTACACTTCGTTTTTTGGATTAAAATACGTCTCAAAACGTCTTAAATACTGAGGGGGGCTTTTTCTAAAAAATAAAATTCCAATTAATTAAATAAATATTTATAAAATATTGTAAAACAGTTATTTAGAAAATGATTTGTCAAATATCTCTCCAAATGTTTTTTCTGAATGACTTTTTTTTTACTTTTGTTTCACAATGACAAATAATATTTTTCTAAGAATTTTGCTCGCGCCGTTTTCACTGCTCTACGGCCTTATCGTTGGTTTGCGCGCTTTTAGCTACCGCATCAAGTTGCAACGTTCGTCCCGTTTTGATGTGCCGACTATTTGCGTTGGTAATTTATCAATGGGCGGGGCGGGAAAATCGCCGCACATCGAGTACCTCATTCGATTGCTCGAACCGTATATAAACGTGGCGGTTTTGAGTCGCGGTTATCGCCGAAAAACGGAAGGTTTTCTGTTCGTTGAGCCTAAAAGTACGGCCATTGATGTGGGTGATGAGCCGTTGCAATTCAAGCGTAAATTTCCACAAGTGCCTGTTGCTGTCGGTGAGCGACGGGCGTATGCGATTCCGCAAATGATGGTGCGTTATCCCGATTTACAAGCGATTTTGTTGGACGACGCGTTTCAGCATTTGGCCGTTCAACCTTACCTAAATGTCTTGTTAACCGAGTTTTCGTTGCCTTTTACGCGTGATTTCCTCGTGCCGTCGGGCAATCTTCGGGAAATGTCAAGTGGTGCAGAACGCGCTCACATTATTGTTGTGACGAAATGCCCCCTCAATATGACGTTTTCAGATAAACAAAAATTGGAACGTGAAATCGCACCTTTGCCGCACCAACATCTTTATTTTAGCTACTATGATTACGCCAAACCTTACCATATTTTCGACCCCTCAGTAACGTTTGACTTAGACGCTGAAACCGAAGTTTTGTTGATAACAGGCATTGCAAGAACCGATTATTTGATTGATTGGTTGAGTCCCAAAGTCAAAAAAATCACGACAATGGCCTTTGAAGACCACCGTTTGTTTACGAATTACGATGTTGCGCAACTCAAACGGCTGTTCGACGGCATGGATTCAGCCCGTAAACGCGTTGTTCTGACGACTGAAAAAGATGCCACACGTTTGGATTTACATAAAGCGTATTTTATTGATAACCAATTAGATGTATTCGCTTTGCCAATTGAAGTGGCTTTTCATTTTGACGGCAAAACGGCGTTTGATGCAACTATTAAACAGTCACTTTTGGATTTTAAAGTATAAATTAACACCCCTCAGTATAAGTCCATTATGAACCCAATTCTAGCCCTCGTTTATCGGTTTCTACAAGGATTGTGCATCCTTTCGCTGCGAATTTATTTTCGTAAAATTGTCTATTTCAATCGGCAGCATTTGACGGCAGATGGGCCGCTTGTTGTCGTTTGCAACCATCCAAATACGGTTGTTGACCCTTTGCTTGCCGTCATGTACACGCGGGAAAAGTGTTTTTTATTGGCCAATTACAGCCTCTTTAAAAATCCGATTGCAGGGGCAATTTTGCGGACGCTGTTTTGTATTCCCGTCAAACGGACGCAAGACGTTGCTGCGGGTGAAATTCGAAATAATGATGATGCTTTTCGCGAAAGTCGGGAACATTTGACGGCAGGTCGTAGCCTTTTTGTGGCGCCCGAAGGCACGAGTTTTACGGAAAGACACGTTCGAGAATTCAAAACGGGGGCGGCACGCATCATTTTGGAAGCAGAATCTAAGGCCAATTTCGCACTCAATGTCCGCGTTTTGCCGATTGGATTGACCTATTATGACCCTTTAAAATTTGGTTCGGATGTCGTGGTCGAGGTTGGCGCACCATTTTCGGCTAAAAATTGGCAACAGATGTATGCCGAGAATCCACTCAAAGCTACCGAAGATTTTACACAATTCCTTGAAAATCAATTTTATACGCTGTCAATTCATTGCGCTGATGTACAAGAAGACCATTTTTTGCAAAAAATAGAGGCTGTTGTTCAATCCGAAAAGCCACTTGAATTAGTGACCCTTGCAAGTGACGGAGGGACTCAAAGTCACCCCGTCACTAAGCAAAATACTAAGCAAAATACTGAGGGGGTCTATTTTCGGAGTAAACAATTATTGAGCTATATTCAAGATTGGAAAAAAACAGATATTGAAGGTTTTGGCGTTTTTAAAAATGAAGTTGAGACGTATTTTTTAAGGCTTAATCAATTGGCAATCAAAGATGTAAACACGGCGTTTTTTAGTACTACAAAATTTTTAGCCATAATTTTAATTGGTTTACCCTTTCTAATATCGGGTATAATTCCCAATTTTCTACCCGCTTGGTTTTCTCACAATTTAGTCAAATGGCTCAAACTAGATTCAGCTTATGATACAACGGTTCGGCTTTTATCGGGTGTTTTTATCTTTTTCCCGTTTTTATGGTGGCTTGAAACGCGGTTTGTTTTCATGTATTTTGTTCCAAAATTAGCTGATTTAGGCTTTTTTCAAACAATTTTACTCATAATGGCTTATATCACGTTGGGTTTGCTCGCTTGGCGCATTTATACTGAGGGGGGCTCTTTTTTGAATTATCAACGCTACAAACGCGCCGACGCCGATGGTTCACTAACAAAATTACGTGCGCCAATTGTGGATAAGCTCTATTTTTTCTGCAAATGACATGTAATTCTACTTTGGCACTCTAACTTATACTCGACTGCAATAGGTTTTGTGCATTGCCATTCTCTACGACAAAGTGGTTCTATTGCTCGCTTCGCTCGCAAAAAATGAACCACACCCCCTTTTTTGCGAGCGAAGCGAGCAATAGTCGCATTTGCACAAAACCGAATGCGGAGGAGTATATTTAATTTGCATTCCAGAGGATTGCGACCCTGATGAATCTGAAAAAAATATATTAGACTATTATCGAGATTTGCTGTTCGATGAAGTCCAAAAAAAAAAGCCGCCCGATACTGAGGGGTATCATCGGACGGCTTTATCTTAAATTATGAAAAAAAAATTTACACTTAAACCTATTGTTTGATAAACTTCATCTGCTCTTTGCCCACTTGTAAGAAATAAGTGCCTTGTGGCAATCCCGATACATCAATATTTTGAGCAGAGGTTTGACCTTTCAACACCGTTTGACCGACAATATTGATAATTTGATAATCGCCTTTCACGTCTGTTTCCAAAGTCAAGACATTAGAAACAGGATTTGGATAGACATTGAGTTTGGTACTGCTTTTTTGACTAATCTGAATGACTTTCGACAGTTCAAAGCGGCCATCATTGTCCCATTGTTTGAGGCGATAGTAAGCAATACTGAGGGGGGTATTGTCCTCGAAAGTGTAAGACTCTGGTTTGAGCGTCGTACCATTGCCAGCGACAAAACCGATTTTTTCAAAACGAGTACCGTCTGCACTACGCTCGATGTCGAAACCTTTATTGTCGGTTTCAGTAGCCGTTTTCCATGACAAGACATTGGTTTTATCCACCGCTTTGCCCGTAAAAGTCGTTAACTCAATAGGCAATACCGCGACAGGTACTGACAATTGGAATAATCCGCTACCATACGTACCGACACTAAAATTATTGTCAGACGTTCTCAAACGCATACTCACACAAGGCGCGAAGCCAATTTTGTCAACTTCGCCACCCACTTTGGACCATACAGTTGTTCCACCCGAAAGTGCATCGGTAGCATACAAGCCTGTTGAAGTACCAACGAAATACAAAGTCTGTGTGCCTGACCGTACAATCAAGGCAGACCGAACAGAAGCTTTGCCGACTGCTGCTGCTGCATCCCCTTCAATTGCTGTCCAAGTGGGCGTTGCGGCATTGGCATTTGTGGTATGGTAAATACTAACCGTGTTGAAGTTAGAATACGTTAAGAGAACTTCATTGTCGTTAAACGGATTAACCGCAATATCGCTGATATTGCCAGTACCCGGAGCCGATAAATTAACAGCAGCAGTATTGGCGGGGCAAAAAGCAGGGTCGTTCAATCTGAATACGGCATTACCATTAGCAAAGTATAATTTACGATTGGGATTAGAGGCAGTATAAGCTGCACCACCATAAGCGGCATTATACGAAGTTGCTATTGACTTAATGATGGTTTCGGTAGTTGATAGTATGCCTGTACCTGTCAATTCTTGATAACCCGAAGTTGGGTCTTCTGGAATGTCACCATTCACAAGTGTAGAGGCTATTCGAGTACGGTATAATTTACGCCCTGTCCCTTCTTTATCCGCATCATTCCATATATTATAACTTGGGAAATACAAAAAATTTGTATTGTCTTTATCTAAGTGAAAATAAGTTTGGAACTGACCCGCTCCCGGGTTGATAGTACCCTGCAAACCTGCGTTAGTTCTTCGGGTCAAATTACCATATTGAGTAGATGTCAGGACATTAAAATCGGACGCACTCACTCCTGTAATGATAGCGTGTTGTACGCCATCACCACCGCCTAATTCTACACCATCAGTTGTACCACCGGGAATTATCATATTGGCATTGTCTTGCGCACCACCACCCACAAAACTACTAGCTGTGGTCGGTGAAATATCCACACGATAAAATTGATAGCCATTGAAACCCGTTGTCTTTCTGTCCCAAGTAAAACCTAATGGTGCAGCCGCGATAGCTCCCGTTACATTTGTTTTATGCACACCGCCATCATTTGTACTCCAAAGTGTCGTATTGTCTGAAAAATAGAGTGAATGAACGTCCACGTGTAGGTTCGTACCACTTGGCGAACCTTGGTCGCCACCGATGAAGGCATAAGCATTAGTGGCTGTATTGTAGCGATAAATCTCCGTACCACCTAGATAGACAAGTGTGGCATCATCGGGTTTTACGGCAATGGCCAAATTGTAGCCACTTTGCGGCGAAATTACTTTTGTTCCCCCAGTACCAATACTTGTGCAGTTACCTACATTATTGGTCAAATCTGTCCAAGTATTTAGTGTTGCATTATACCGTTCCAATCTTGCTTGTGATTCTCCCCCATTAGGGCAAGTAAATTTAGTGGCATTGTATAACGCATACACCAGATTAGGGTCAGCAGGCGATGAGGCTAATACAATTCTGTTGAAGCCCGTACCCAGCATATTGGTTGCACCCGTGCCTGCTATTTTAGTCCAGTGTCCTTGTTCAAGAGGCAAGGTGACATTCGATTTCCAAATACCACTACCTGCAATAGCCGCATAGTATGTGCCGTTGGTTGTTTTTATAATATCAGAATAATTCAAGTTTGTTAAATTCCCTAAAATAGATGTCCAAGTCGTACCACCATCTTGCGAGACCTGTACTGTGTTGGTCAGTGCGGCATAGACAGTTCCAGACAATGAGTCAACAACCATCTTAGATACACTCGCAAAAGCAGTACTAAACTGAGTCACATCCATCTGCGTTTGAGCTAAAGGATACCAAGTCATGCCATTATTTATGGATTTCAAAATACCAGAGCCGAAGTAACTGGCACTCCCATCAGAAGCCCGCGCACTTGAATTCGGCTCGCCTGTGCCAACATACCAAATATTGCCAGAATCAGGGTGTGGGTGTGGGTGTTGCACAACACAGTTGAAGCTGTTAATTTGGTCAGCTGGATGCACGTTAGTCCATGAACTGCCGCCATTTGTTGAGCGCATAATCGCACCTGAAGCACCACCTGCAATTAAAGTGTTATTGTCGCGTCTGTCAATACCTACCTGGCGCACACGGCCAGCGAAATTGAAAGGGCCGCGTGGTGTAGTGGTCACAGTCGGCAAGGCTTCTTTGCCGTTGACACCCAGTCCGCGTGCGTTGACAGGCAGCAGAAATTCAGGTGCTTTTTTCGCGGCTTCCAATGCTTCACGCGCTGCAAAACGCGGCACTTTGCCCGTAGCAGGATCTTTGGTCATTTCGAACTCGTTTTTCAAGAACTCCTCGTAAGAATTCTTTTTCTGTTGCCGTTCGCGTTCTTCCTCGGCTTCTTCGTCGTTCTCGTTTTCGACTTCGGCCTCTGCGTAAAGAGCTTGTTCTTGCTTACCCGCCAATTCTGGCTTTGATGAAGCAGCCGTTACCTTTTTGACGGGTGTTGAGGCTCCCGTTTCAGGGGCAGTTGTTGCCTGTTCTTGTTGCGGGGCAACAGTCGGCGTGGTTGTTTGCGCGACGTTGTTTGCTGCGATTTGAGCCGTTTTATCCTTAGAATTAAGGATAAATAAGCCGCTTACGAGCAAAGCAAGAGCCAATGCGAGGGTGTATTTCCTCGACAATGCCATTTTAGATGTACTAATTTTTTTCATTGTAGAAAAATTGATAGATAGAAAATAATATAAAAAGTCTATTGGTGAACTGTATTCGTTTTATCGTTTATCTCTTAATTCTACTTTGGCACTCTATTTTAGATGTGCAACGGGCTGTTTTTCGCTTCGCTTAAAAGACGCCTTTTAAAGAAATTTTTAGGGGCGAGCGTGTTTTTCAAGATAAAAATCGAAGATTTTTATCTTGAAAAA
>JAYSRS010000591.1:0-3110 GCA_043720935.1 Saprospiraceae bacterium | reverse complement strand
AAATCTATCAAAAAAAGGGTATAAATCATTTAGAAATGTATTCAAAAAAAAGGGGGAACATTCAAAAAGGCGGCTTAACAAGCCAGTTTTAAACCTCGACGACGTTGAACTTTATCAGTATTTCATCCATTATCTTATCTTATTTAATCAATACGCTTATTTCACATGAAAAAGTTATTCATTTTATTGTTACTCATCCAAAATTTTCTGATAATAAATGCAGAAAACAGAAAAGAAATTGGACACCTAAATCAAGACATCAATGCCAAAATAAAAGGCACTGTCATTGACGGCACGGACGGCAAAACGCCCGTCGAATTTGCCACCGTTGCCTTGTACAGCAAAGCCACAAATAAGGTCATTGACGGTGCAACAACCGATGAAAAAGGCGCGTTTTCAATCAATAATGTCGCTAACGGGACGTATAAAATCGTGATTTCTTTCGTCGGTTTTGTCGATAAAACGTTGGACAATGTGGGCATTGACAAAGGGAAAGACGTGGATTTAGGCACTATTTCCTTGATTTCGGCCAATAAAACACTAGACGCTGTGACTGTTACGAGTCAAAAATCGTTGATTGAGGAAAAGGTGGACAGGATGGTTTACAATGCCGAAAAAGACATCAGCTCTAAAGGTGGTGACGCGGCAGATGTGTTGCGTAAAGTGCCGTTATTGAGCGTTGATTTGGAGGGCAATGTGTCAATTCGCGGCAGCTCAAATATTAAAGTTTTGATAAATAATAAGCCGTCAACGATTATGGCGAGTAGCGTGGCGGATGCCTTGAAACAAATCCCTGCGGATATGATTAAAACGGTTGAAGTGATTACGTCGCCGTCGGCAAAATACGATGCCGAAGGAGCAACGGGCATTATCAATATCATCACGAAAAAGAACGATTTGCAAGGCTATTTCTTGAATGTTGACATTGGGGCGGGCAATCGGAGTTCTTCGTTAGGCGTGCAGGGCAGTATGCGACAAGGGAAATTTGGGGCAACTTTAGGCGGTCACGGTCGGGCGATGTACAACAAATCAATTACTGAATCTACGCAAAGTACGGTCGTCAACAACGTCAGTACAAAAACAATTCAGACCGCCGATGCTTTTGACAATCCGCTTCATGGCCGTTACAATTTGGGTTTGGATTACGACATTGATGCAAAACAATCGCTGTCGGGCGGCATTCGCTACGGTCTTCGCAATTTTACTAGGAAACAAGACCAATTAACCCAGATTTTTCCAAGTAATGCGGTTTCAACAGAGCAAAATCGCTACATAAACAGTAAAGATTTGTCTAATTCGGTGGATGTCAACGTTGATTACATCCACATTTATAAGCCGCAACAAGAGTTGAGCATTTCGACGCAATACAGCCGCAATGACTTGACAAATAATTTTTATAGCAACAATTTGGACAAAATTGGCGGGACAGTGCAGAACAGTTTTAAGAACGTCAACCTCAATTTGAATCAAGAAGGCACGTTGCAAATTGATTATCAGACCCCCCTCAGTACAAATCAACTTTTGGAGTTCGGCGGCAAGGGAATTTACCGTCAAGTGAACAGTAATTTTGATTATTTTACCGCCGCAACGGCAAATTTGGAGTACATTCCCGACACAAGACGGGCAAGTGGTTCGTTGGATTATACTCAAAAAATTGGCTCGGCTTACACGTCTTACACGTTTTCGACGAAAAATAAATACAACATCAAGGCGGGTGTGCGCTACGAATATACGGACATTCAAGCGGTGGATGAAAAAAACAAAGCCTTCAATATTCCCGCGTATGGTGTTTTAGTGCCAAGTATAAACGTCTCAAAATCATTGAAAGAAGGCACAACTTTAAAACTCGGTTTCAGTCGCCGCCTTCAACGGCCTGGCTTGCAGCAATTGAATCCGAACGTGAATATTTTGAATCCGCAAAGCATTTCTGTGGGTAATCCGAGCCTCAGTCCCGAATTTACAAACAACCTAGAATTAGCTGTCAGTACGCGTTTTAAACAGACGTTTATCAATGTCTCGCTGTTTGGCAATCAAACCGACAACAGCATTTCGCAAGTACGCAGTATTTACGATTCGACGGGTGCAATCATTACAAAATTTGAGAATATTGGCAAGCAAAAAAACGTCGGTTTTAACTTTTTTGGCAATGTGTATTTGACGCCAAAATGGACAATCAACGGCGGCTTTGATGTGGCCTATAATTATTTGGAAGGTCAGATTGAAACTGAAAAAGGTGTTTTTAAAACGGCCTCAAACAAAGGTTTTAACGGTGGCGGTCGCTTAATGACAGCTTTAACCTTAAATAACGGTTGGGCGGTTCAAGGTTTCGGCGGTTTGCACGGCCCTCGCGTACAATTGCAGGGCATTATGGGCGGTTTTGCGATGTACTCATTGGGCGTGAAGAAGGATTTTAAAAACAAAAAAGGCAGTATTGGCCTTGCTGCTGAAAACTTTTTGAGCAACGCAACGGGTGTCATGAAAAACGAATTAAACAGTTTTAATTTGACTCAAAGCAGCATGACAAACCTCTATAATCGCGGTGTTCGCTTGAATTTGTCCTACAAATTTGGCAAAATGGGCTTTGAATCAAAGAAAAAGACGCGCTCTGTCAAAAATGACGACCTTAAAGACGGTGGTGGTGAAGGCGGCGGCGGCGGTGATAATAACGGTGCTGCACAACCACAAAGCGGAGGTGGTCAAGGTGGAAAACCTCAAGGTCAAGGTGGTCAAGGAATGCCTCAAAAGGGTGGGCAAGGTCAGCCGAATAGTCAAGGTGGAATGCCTCAAAAAGATGGGCAAGGTCAGCCGAATAGTCAAGGTGGAATGCCTCAAAAAGATGGTAAAGGTCAGCCGAATGGTCAAAATGGTATGCCGCCCAAAGACGGTGTTAAGCCAAACGGTGCGCCTGTGCAACCTTTGAAAGACGGTAAAACACCTCCAAAAGACGGCGAAAAGAAACAAGATGCGCCTAAAAAACAGGATTAAATAGGAACAGAACGTCGTCGAGGTTCTAAACCCTGTCCATTACCCACAAGTTTTTTGACCCCATAAATCCGTAGGATTTACACGTTTATAGGAAAAAACGAACGAACATAATCCCGAATCCGTTA
>JAYSRS010000590.1:0-3113 GCA_043720935.1 Saprospiraceae bacterium | reverse complement strand
GCTGCCTCCGATAGATTTTCTCCACGCACGCCTTTTTCGCGCAGCGAAAAACAGTGTGTATGAAAATACGCTTTTATTTATTTCGCATTCCTTAGAATCCGACATCCGACACCGAACTATCCTTCAAAATGTAATGAAATCGTAAACGTTCTTGAAATCAATTTTTCCAAAACCGTTGATTCTCTCAAATCTGACCGATAAATCAAGACATTACCGAGGCCGTGTGACATTTTGAATTCAGGTGAAAAGATGAAGAATGGAAAAAACATTTGCATGCCGACGCCAAATTCAGCTTGAAAATCGGTCGGTGAAATCCGAACGCTGTTGCCGATTTGACGGGTACGGCTTTTGGCCTGAATGTCATAACTGTATTTAATTCCTGCAATTACGAATAAGCGTTTGTCATTATACGGTGCAGATTTGTACCGCACGTGGAATGGTAATTCAACGAAAACCGAACTAACATTATTCGGATAATCGGGTTTGTTCTTACGGGCGGCATCGTAAATTAAATTGCGTTCGGCGAATGAGAAGCCTGGCAAAAAACGCAAATCGAAATTTTCACCGAGTTTCAAGTTACTAACAATTTGAAGGTTGAATCCCGGCCCACGAAGCGATTCGACACCCGCAACGCTGTCGTTGAGAATGAAGTTTTGACCCCGAAAAACGCGGTAACTCGACTGGTTATAGCCCAAAGTAATCCCAAAATAGTAGGGTCTGCCTTGAAAATCAAGATAATTGTAATTGCCGCGACCCGCCGCTTGCCCCCTCAGTATAAAAGGCGAAAGGAGCAACGCAAGCGCAATAAATGCACTTTTGTAAGGAGAAACGGGGGACGTAGCGGCTACTTTTTGTAACCCACGTATAGCGAACAGATGCCAAGCGTTAGAGATGTGCATGATGTATTTTTAAAGCCTACTTTATTCAAAACGGTTAAAAAATCGTCGCCGTCAGGAAAGGCTTGCACTGATTCGTAGAGATAGGAATAAGCACGAGCGTCTTTCGAGGTCAATTTTCCGATGGCGGGCAAAATGTTCTTAAAATAGAAGTTGAACAACTGCCTGAACGGAAAAATGCGCGGTCGAGAAAATTCAAGGACAACAATCTTGCCGTTTGCACGAAGGACGCGGTGCATTTCGGCGAGGCCACGTTCTAGGTTCTCAAAATTTCTGACACCATAAGCAACGGTCACAGCGTCGAAATTATTGCCATCGAAGGGTAAATTTTCTGAATCACCTAGAGCGAGTTCAATCACATCATTGACCCCCTCAGTAACGAGCTTCTTCCGACCGACGTTGAGCATTTCGTTTGAAATATCAACACCAACTATCTTTAAATCTTTGATTTTCAGTTGTTTAATTGTATTAATGGCCACATCTGCCGTACCTGTTGCGACATCCAAAATGCGTTTAGGCTGCACTTCGACGAGTTCATTAATCATTTTTCGCCGCCAAATTTTATCAATACCGAGTGATAAAAAATGATTTAAAAAATCGTAGTGTTTGGCGATATTGTCAAACATTTTGCTAACTTGTTGTGTCTTGCTGCCTTCAGCTGCGTAGGGCTTTACCATATTTTGAGTTTTGAGTTTTGGGTTTTGAGTTTTGAGTTGCGCGCAACTTGAAACTCAAAACATTTTAAATTTTTGAGTTTCGCGTCTTAGGGTGTCGAACAACTCAAAACCCAAAACTCGAAACTCAAAACCTACTTAGTGTTCGTGTCCAATAATCCCACTTTGGTCAGGAATTTGGATTTCGATGACGGCGTCTGATTCCAAGACAACGCACTGACACGCGAGGCGGGATTCCAAGCGTGGATTCGTAGCACGGTCGATAAAATCTTCTTCTTTGTCGCTGATTTCTTCTAGGAATGCATCACCCGCTTCGACGTAAATGTGGCAAGTGGAACAAGCACAAACACCCCCACAATTGTGGTTCAGATGCACGTCGTTGTCTTCCGCAATTTCGAGAATGGAGTAGCCTTCTTCCGCTTCAACGGTTTTTGGCGCAATGGATTTATCTTCAAAAGTGAATTTTATAGTAGCCATAAAAGGAGCAACCGCTTAAAATCGGTTGATTGTTTGAAAAATGAAAATGTAGAGTGGCGCGACTTTACAGTCGCGTTACTGCCCACTACGTTCTAAAAAGCGGCGCAAAAGTACGTTTTGATTCATGTCTCAACAAACTTCGGCTTTCAAAGTTTCAATGAATTTTGAAAAAAGAGCAAATAAGGGCTAAAAAAGCGTTTCCTCTCAATACCCCCAAAATACTGAGGGGTCTTTTTTTCAATTTTGTCCAAAATATGAATGAAGTTTGGCATCTGCACCGCCAGTTCCTCGCTTAACCCGGCCCCACCATCTGTGACGCCCACCACCATCGTCTTATCTGTCAATCCCACCAAACAAGCAGCACCCAAAAGCTCTCGGACTATTTCAGGATACGACTTCAATCCACTCACGCAAATAGGTGTCTTGTTATTTATAGGACGAGCGAAGCCATCTCGCACGTCCTTCCACTCAGTAATCCTGACGCGAATCGGATTTCTTCGCTTCAGTGTCAGACCTTTTCCCATTGATAGCTTCAACGTTCCAGTACGAATGAGGCAACCATCAAGCTCAATTAATATTTCATTCTTCGGTGCCTCGAATGAGGTGCTTGTCTCATAAGTAACAAGTCTGTCTTCAAGTTTTTTTGCTACGAATTTTTCGGCTCTTAAGCCCTCGTCTTCGACGATTTTCATAATGCTTGTTTTGCCGATTTTCCACTTGTAGTGCTCGTCAAACCGCTTCGAAGCATTCTCAAAAGACTCTTCGATTCCGAAATCAGTCAACGCTCGTCTTACCAAGTCACTCCGTCCACTCGTGAGGCCAAACAATTCTGTCGTCGGACGAATTGAATAACATTCCTTCTTCCACAAATATGGCGACTCAATCGCGACCACGCCAAAAATATATTCGTAGTGAATTGTGTTTCTGTGATGCACTTTAAGCCCCATCGCGACGTTTTCTTTCACCGCCAAATCAACTTTCTTATTGGCAATATTCTCCGTCGTTTTGTTTCCAATTCTTTGCACCAACGGCTGAACTCGTTCGTCAATTCTCCCTATTTCTTCAT
>JAYSRS010000589.1:0-3114 GCA_043720935.1 Saprospiraceae bacterium | reverse complement strand
TGTAAATCCTACGGATTTATGAGGTCAAAAAACTTGTGGGTAATGGACAGGGTTGCAACCTCGACGACGTTTATTGTTTGATGGTTAATTGTCGCATTTCAGTTCGGGTGAATAAATTCACCCGCTATTGATGTTCAAACGCGCCTAAATCAATAGCGGGCGAATTTATTCGCCCGTAAATTGCAGGTGCGATAATTAACCGATAATTCCGTTAAATCATTCTTTTACAAATTTTTGCGTGGCCACGAACGTCTCGTTTTGAATCGAGACAATGTATAAGCCTTTCGCTAAACCATTGATAGGCAACGTTTTAGATGTTTGTCCTGCGGCAATTTTATCCAAAGAAACAATTCGACCACTCAAATCAGCAATTTTTACCGTTGATACTGAGGGGGCCTTTTCGGCCAATTCCAAGGTAATATCGTTGGTTGCCAAAGTCGGGCGAATGCTCAAAGCGACGGTTTTAATGTCGGTTGTGGCCGATGTTGTGAACAAATCAGACCACCGACGGGCGATTTTCAACGCGCCCAAAGTGCCAAAAGTAGTGTTCGCCGCGATGCTTGTATTGTTCAAATAAACAACAAAACGATTGATATTAGCGTCCTCGCCGCCCTTTGTGAAGGCATTTGGCGTTGTCGGTTCAGCCGCCGTTGCGACGGGATTGATGAACAAAGCTGCCGTATCATTTGCCGATTTCAAAGAGTCGGCATAAATATAACGCATAACGATTAAATGCGTTTTGTTGAGGTCGTAATTGAAAGTTGTCCAATTCGTTCCGCCGTTTTTATCAATGCCAAAACGGGCTTTTGTACCCGTTTTTTGCACCAATAACCGCATTGCTACAACGTCTCCGTCGAAACGGTCTCTGCCGTAAAGTCGGATAATCTGCCCCGTGCTATTAGTCGAACTGTCGCTCACGCTGCTGCTTGGTTTGAACAAGAAAGCCGCATAAACCTTATCGCCATTAGCATAAATGGGGGCAAAAGTGTTCGGAAGTGCGTTGTTTGTAGTCGTAAAATGGCCAACACCATCGCCTTTTGTCAAATCAAGCCCTTTCAAAGTCGTGTAAAAACCTGCGTAACCGAGCGTATCTCTTTTGATGGCTCCCTCAGTCCCGACCGATGCGCCGATGCCCGGGAAGCCCGTTGCCGTTGAATTTGACCAACCGTTTCGGCCATTCAAAGGTCTGCCGATTGTATCCGCCGCGAAGTCGTAGCTAAACAACATTTGGGCAGAAAGTGAGGAGAAAATGAGGGTTAGGAAGGCTAATAAAAATAGTTTTTTCATCATTTCAGAATTTAAAAAATTAAATAATTTAGGTGAGTTAGTTTGTATCACGGCCTTTAGTCCGTGAATGCCTAAAAACATTCACGGACTGAAGTCCGTGATACTATTTTAATCTCGTTCAATCGGACAAGTCATGCAATGCGAGCCGCCCCGAGCGCGAGATAATTCATTTGAAGGCAGCGTAATGATTGTATTTTCAACGGTTTGTGGGTCTAAACCGTTCTTGAAATCTTCCAACAATTGCCGTGCGGGAACAATTTTATAGCCGTAATCCTTAAAGGCTTCTTCGGTTTTTGGATTGCGGTCGTAGGTCAGTGCGACACCCGGTTTTATGGCCACAAGGTTGCAGCCATCCGTCCATTGTTCGCGTTCTTGATAGGGTGATTCGCCGTCACCGCTTAGGATAAACTTCATTTTGGGGTTAATTTCAGCGCGCATGAAGTCTTTTACTGAGGGGTAGTAAGTTGAGGTGCGGTTGCTGCGCAAGACCTCGACATTCGACGCCAAACCTTCGACGACAATCGGTTTGAAGGCCGTGATATGATTGGAATTGATATGCGTGAATACGGTGTCAATGTGCATACACGCACGGTCTTGCGGGATGTTGATTTGCACGACATTCTTGACAACGCCTTTGTCAAACAGCAGTTCGCTCAACCGCCGAATCGTATAAGCATTTGTCCGTTCTGAACAGCCAATGAGCAAATAATCTTGGTTCAAAATCATGCAATCACCGCCTTCAATGCTGATACTTTCACCCTTTTTTGAGGGTGGAAACAGGTCAACATCGTTCAAATTGATGATTTTTCCCGCATTTTTAGTTGCTTGAAAAATGGGATGCGCCAAGAAAATAAAACGCGCCAAGAAGTTTTCGCGGAAGCGAGCGGTCTTTGCGGCCTTTAAAATCAAGATGTACTCATTGACCGTCACGGCGATGTCGCGGGTGAAAATAAAGTTTGGAATCGGGTCAAAAAGGATGTGGTTTTCCTTCGCTAAATTGCCCGTTATCAGCGTTTCGGCCAATGTGTCATTGCTCAAATCAGACAGCATTTTGCTGAAATTCGACGGCAATTCTTCGTAATCAATAATCATTTCGATGACTTCGCGCTTCGTTTCTGCATCGGCGGCGAGGGCTTCGGTGAGTAATTGACGGGTTTCTAAGACATTTTCCGCGCCTAAGAACCCCCTCAGTATATTGGTGAAAATATCGTGTTCCATCTGCATTTGCGGCAGGTGAACGATGTCATCGAAGAGTAATTCTTCGGCACGACGCGGCGAAATACGGCTAATGCCTTCGTCGGGTCGGTGAATGATAACGCGGCGTAATTGCCCGATTTCGGACGAGACGTTGATTTTACGTGAAGCCATAATTTGGGAAGGGAATTAAAAATTAACCAATAACTGCTTAAAATGCGGGGCGAAGATAGAAAAGGCTGGTGATTTTTAAGGGAGTTAACTAATTTGAGTCTATAACAAATTTACCTTTTACCGTGAAATAACTTTCTAAGGGTTATAGACCCTTGGAAAGTTGCAACAGAAGAGACAATTTGTCATACATGCACTAATTTTAATTTTATGGAGCTATTTATGAAGGTTTGTTATCCCAAAATAAGGCGATTCATCCCAAATGATAAACGTAAGGTAGCCTGTTAATTAAATCTGTTTACATTTGCCAGTTGAACACTTACTTAGACAATTAGTTATAACCACACACCTTCAAAAATATATTTTAAGGAACGTTGAAAAAATAAAAGCGCATTTTACGGGCTGTTTCTCGCTTCGCTCGAAAGACGCCCTTTAAAGGTTTTTTCTAGGAGGCAGCTTGTT
>JAYSRS010000588.1:0-3115 GCA_043720935.1 Saprospiraceae bacterium | reverse complement strand
GGAGTAGCGAATGCTGCTGTGAATTATACATTTTTGAGCGTCAATGGTAGGCGACGTGAGAATATTGTCGATTTTCAAAGCGGGAATGTTGCCATTGTAAGTTGAGCTAAATCCGAAGGCTGCTTGTTGGAAAGCGTCTGTCAAGCCATTTGAGATGGTTTTGTAGGCGTAAGAAACGGGAATTTCGTTGAAATCACCACAAACAATAACAGGATAAGGGCTTTGTTGAATCATCGCCGCCATGTATTCCGACTCCCGCGTCCGTATGATACTCGTCCGTCGCACGCGTTTGAGCATACGCCCAAAGGATAACCAAGAATCATCATCTGTTACTGTCCCACTTTCGGCTAATCTATCGGCCATACCACTGACTTTGTTGGACGTTAAATGGAAAGTAAAAACACGTATTTTTTTATCGCCCATTTGTATATCACTGAAACTGCAACCATTACCCACTTTATCGTCGGCTGATTTCCCTTCGTTGATAATTGGAAAACGGGATAAAATAAATACTTCATTGCCTTCCTGACGCGACACGTAAGGATAAGTGGCCAAGGCAGGGAAAAAAGTAAATATTTGCTCGGTGGGTCGTTCGTTAGGAGAACCCGCCTCTTGAACGCAAATAATGTCAGCTTTTTCCTTCTCAAAAAAAGCATTCATGTCTTCTTTTGCCGCCGATTTGTTTTTATGGTAAGGTGTACAAAAATCAGCCACATTGTAAGTCAACACGCGAACGGCATTTTCAGATTTTAGCACACTCGCCCTATTTTTCCAAAAATTGACACCAAAAACCGCCGTCAGATGTGTCCAACCGACTAAGAGTGTTAGGATTGAAAACCACCAAAAACGCATCCTACTGGTCGCCCAAAGCAGAATAAAAACCACATTGGCCAGCAATAGCCACGGAAACGCGAGGCCAAAAAACAGGAAAAGCGACACTTTCGCAGGGCTAATAAACGGTGCGGCGTAGGCAAGCAGTGTAAAAAAGACAACCCATAAATTGAGTTTTCTTAAAAAATTGACCATAGGTAAATGTCTTTGAATAAGCTATAATTGTTTCGTTTTCAATAGGTTACGCTTAACGTTCGGGAAACTTTAAAAGTTTCCCGAACGTCGTTACGTCGCTTTATGGCTCAAAGATAAATCTGAATGCGTAATGTGTATCAAAACAAACGATAGTTTCAGTTATTGTTAACGTACTGCACGGGTTTATCCACAGATTACACGGATTTTCGCGGATTTTCGCGGATTTAGATTGTTCAGATTTGACAATTTTTCAAAAGTTGCCCAATCTTTAAAATCAAAAAGCGGCTTCTCACAATCGAAAAGCGGCTTTTCTGTTTCACTACTGAGGGGGTCAAAAAGATTACGCATTTAGTAGAAAAGGTGTACTTTTGCAAAAAAATAGTTAAAAAATGCGTACTTTTAATACATCAGGACCTAATATTCTTGATGAACATTACACTTTGCCGCGCCTTCATTTGGTGGAAGAAGGTAGAGATTGGGTTCATCGGAAACGTTATTTCACGATTTGGGCACCGCGCCAAACGGGAAAAAGTACCTATTTTCGCTTGCTTGCCAATGTGTTGCGCGAGGAAGGTTACAAGGTGTGCTATGTCAATTTCGAAAGTTTTAAAGAAGGGAGCTTAGAAGATTTACTTATTAGGTTGAAAAACGCGCTTTCTGACCAGTGGGGCATTTTCTTTGAGCATGATAACAATCTTAATAAAATTTTTGAGCAAATAGAAAATATCAAAAATGAGAAATGTGTCTTGATTATAGATGAGGTGGAAGGTATTAACCCGCTATATTTTAACAGGGTGCTTCACACCATACGCAACGCCTACCATTCCAGAGAAAATCATAGTCTGAAATCCGTTATTTTAGTCGGCGTGAGCAATATTGTGGGCGTTGTTAAAGACAATGCGAGTCCATTTAATATTGCGGACAATTTGAATGTGCCTTATTTTACCGATGAAGAAACGTTAGAACTTTTGAATCAACATGAGCGCGAAACAGGGCAATTGTTCGACCCCTCAGTAAAAACAAAAATTTCAGAGATTACGGCCAATCAACCAGGGCTTGTCAATGGTTTTGCCGCGCAATTAGTGGAAAAACAACCCGATAAACCTGTTTTAGATTATGCCGATTATCTGGTTGTTGAAAATAATTATTTGAAATTTGCTTTGGATAAGAACGTATCAAACATCATTAATAAAGGTGAAAAACACCGCGCTTTTATTGAAACTTTATTGTTTACTGAAACAAAAATTCCTTTTCAAATTTATAGAGAAGTTATCAAAGACCTGTACGTAAATGGCGTCATTACGTATGATGAACAAGGCTATGTGACGTTTTTAGTGCCTTTGTATCGCAAGTGTTTGCATTCGGCTTTTTATCCTTATATCAATGGTGAATCAGGTAGAATTGGCGGGACAATTAATATTGACGATTATTTTTTAGCAGAGGGGTCGCTGAATATTGATATGGTGATAGAGGAGTATAAAAAATATGCGCTGCGCCGTAAATTTCGTTATTTTAGAGAAAAAAATCAAAAAGGAAAGTACATCACCCTCAAAGAAGCGACTTTGGTCTATAGTTTTGAAACCTATTTGACAGCTTTTTTAAGCATGGTGGACGGCAAAACCTACATCGAAGCCCACACGGGCATCGGACGAACGGATTTATTGATTAATGTGGCCAACGAAGAATTTGTCGTGGAAGCTAAGGTGTATAGCGATATTGTAAAATTTAGGCGCGGCAAAAAGCAATTGGCGCAATACGCTAAAAGTTTGAGTTTACCGTCGGCTATCTATCTCGTTTTTGTGGAATCAGAAATTACAAACGAAAATGTAATAGAAGGCAACGACCTAGAAGAGGGTATTTTAATAAAAACGCATTTAGTGCCGTACAATTTGGAGAAAGATTTTTAAAAAAAGCCGATTTCTGCGTGCGGAAGCAACTCAATAGGCCCCTCAGTATTTTCATTAAAAAAGCCGTTTCGACCACATCGAAACGGCTTTTTTCATGAAAACATAGACTAAAATGACATTTATACTGAGGGGTCCTAAAATTTCACTTTCAAGCCTGAATTAATGCCTAAAGCGACGGGAAA
>JAYSRS010000587.1:0-8872 GCA_043720935.1 Saprospiraceae bacterium | reverse complement strand
CCCCTCAGTAATTTTATGATTTTACGCCGCTTCTAGGCTTAAAGAAGCATTTTCTGCGTCATACATTAATTCGTCATATCTAGGTGTTGTGGCCGTTTGCTTAAAATAGTTCGCCAATATCGGAATATCCAATATTGCTTGCAATTTTACTAAACTTTCGAGCGTGAAATTCTCACTACCCTTAACTATTTTATTGATATATGGTGGACTAACACCCATCTTCTCGGCTAAGTCTTTCTGCGTCCAATCCAAGTCGTCTAATTTTTCTAATATATCAAAGGCAATATCCTGAGAAACACGTAACCATTGCCTATTAGCAATAAGCCAATTGTTCTTTTCCTCTGCTTTGACATCAATATTAGACACCAATGCCAAAAATTTCTCTCTATTAGTCTTCATAATCTTCATTTATAAATTCGTAAAATGAATCAGAATCAGATACGTCGTTGCGTTCAAAATATGCTTTTGCCGCATCTAATTTCTTTTTTTCTTTTCTAGTGTCCTCGTGTTGGTCCATCTTATGTACTATTTTTATGGCGCCACCTGTAATGACAAAAAGATTTTTATCAATTTTTATGGCATATAATCTTAGTCTGTAATTGTAGCCTTTACGCTTGCCTTTCTGTAATGCTAAAACTTTTACCCTTGTTACTAGATCATCTAGTGACATGAAAAATTCTTCAAACCGCTTCTTATTTTTATTGATTTTATCTATCCAATCAGCTAAATATTCCGCTTCTGTTCTTATTTCTTCTCTAAATTCTCTTCTATCTACTATATTATTTTGTTTAGCAAATTGACGCAAATAGTCAACGTCTATCCATAATCTTCTTAGTCGAGTGTACTCGTCTTCTGCTTCTCCATTATATTGGAAAGCATATAATTTCTCTGCAAATATAGGTACTATTTTCATTAAATTAACTTGTAGGTTATTTTTTAAATAAAATCTTCACAATATTAGCCATTAAATAGGGAATAGTAAACCGACAAAGACTTTTTGGCTACTATAAATCCGCAATTTCTACACATCATAATTCAAAACAGGCGCCAACCACCGTTCTGCTTCTTCCAAACCCATCCCTTTGCGCTCCGCATAATCCTCAACTTGGTCTTTTGAAATTTGACCCAAACCGAAGTATTTAGCGTCGGGATGTGCGAAATACCAACCTGAAACGGCGGCAGTCGGGTACATCGCGTAGCTTTCGGTAATCGAAATACCTGCGTTTTCATCGGGTTTCAGTAAGTCCCAAAGCAAGGCTTTTTCGGTGTGGTCGGGGCAAGCGGGATAGCCGGGGGCAGGGCGAATGCCTGAATATTCTTCGGCGTTGAGTGCTTCACTTGACAAATTTTCGTCCGTTGAATACGCCCAAAACTCTTTGCGTACACGCTCGTGCATCCGTTCCGCAAAGGCTTCCGCAAAGCGGTCGGCGAGCGATTTTAAGAGAATTGAACTGTAATCATCCAATTCTTTTTCAAATTTTTCGACCCATTTTTCGATGCCAATACCCGCCGTCGTTGCAAAAGCACCGATGTAATCATGCCCCCCAGCCCCCGAAGGGGGAGTTTGAACGTCCGCCACGTCTCCCCCTTTAGGGGTCGGGGGGCTTTGGGGTTTTATAAAGTCTGAAAGGCAATAATTTGGTTGCCCAGGGGCTTTTTGATTTTGCTGACGCAAATGGTGCAAAGTCGTCAACACTTCACCGTCTTTTTCGGCGTCATACAACTCAATATCGTCGTCATTAACGGCATTGCAAGGGAAAAAACCGATGACAGCCCGAGCTGAAATCCATTTTTCTGCAATGAGTGTATCGAGCATTTTATTGGCATCGTTGTACAATTTTGTTGCTTCAATGCCGACAACTTCATCTGTCAATATTGCAGGAAACTTGCCGTGAAGTTCCCAAGATTGGAAAAAAGGTGTCCAGTCAATGTAGCGGCGCAACTCGTTCAAATCATAGTCTTCAAACGTTTTCAAGCCTAAAAACGTCGGTTTAGTCGGCGTAAAGGCTGCCCAATCCACTTTTGTCTTGTTTTTTCTCGACTGATTGACGGTCAAATATTTCTTCGACGATTTTCTGTTACCCCTCAGTATCCGCACCTGTTCGTAGTCCGTTCGGATGCTTTGAACGTAATCCGCTTTCACTTTTTTATCGGCTGATAACAACGAACTTGCTACCGCCACGGCGCGACTTGCATCTAAAACATGGTGTGCCAAACCCTTTGTGTAATGCGGTTCGACCTTCACAGCCGTGTGCGTTTTTGAGGTCGTTGCGCCGCCAATTAGCAACGGAATATTGAAATTTTGACGCTCCATTTCCTTCGCTACGTGTACCATTTCGTCCAAACTCGGTGTGATTAAGCCCGATAAACCGATAATGTCCACGTTTTGCTCACGCGCTACTTTCAAGATTTTTTCGGCAGACACCATAACGCCCAAGTCAATAATCTCAAAATTATTACAACCTAACACAACACCTACGATATTTTTACCAATGTCATGCACGTCACCCTTCACCGTTGCCATCAAAATTTTACCTTTCGACGACGACGTAGTATTGCCCGTTCTCAATTTTTCAGCTTCGATAAACGGCGTCAAATAAGCCACCGCTTTCTTCATCACGCGTGCCGATTTCACGACTTGCGGCAAGAACATTTTGCCCGAACCAAACAAATCGCCAACGATATTCATACCGTCCATCAACGGCCCTTCGATAATTTCCAAGGGCGTTGCGTATTTTTGACGCGCCGCTTCGGTGTCTATATCAACAAATTCATCAATACCACGCACGAGGGAATGCGCCATGCGTTGCTCCAAAGTGAGTTCTCGCCAAGCCAAATCCTTCACAACGGCCTTCCCACCTGTGTCTTTCAAGCGTTCTGCAAAATTCGTCAGTTCTTCCGTCGCGTTGTCGTTTTTATTAAAAATGACGTTTTCGACGAGGGTCAACAAGTCTTTTGGAATGTCGTCATAAACCTCAATCATCCCCGCATTCACGATGCCCATGTCCATTCCCGCCTTCGTTGCGTGGTAGAGGAAAACCGAGTGCATCGCTTCGCGCACCTTGTCATTGCCTCTAAAACTGAACGACACATTCGACACGCCGCCCGAAATCTTCGCCCCTGGACAGCGTTGTTTGATGCCTTTACAAGCCTCAATGAAATATAAAGCGTAATTATTATGTTCCTCGATGCCTGTTGCAACAGCAAAAATATTAGGGTCAAAAATGATGTCAGAGGCAGGAAAACCGACTTTTTCGGTCAAAATCTTATAGGCGCGTTCGCAAATATCGACTTTTCGTTCCATCGTATCGGCCTGTCCTTCTTCGTCGAAAGCCATGACGACCGCCGCCGCCCCGTAGCGTCTAACAATTTTGGCTTGTTCGATAAATTTCTCCTCGCCTTCTTTCATCGAAATTGAGTTAACAATACACTTGCCTTGAACGCATTTCAAACCCGCTTCAATGACGTTAAATTTTGAGCTGTCAATCATAATCGGCAGCTTCGCAATGTCGGGTTCTGACATCACGAGGTTCAAAAACTCGACCATCGCTTTTTCAGAATCCAACAAACCTTCATCCATATTGATGTCAATCACCTGTGCGCCGCCTTCAACTTGTTGCCGCGCCACGTCCAAAGCCGCCGTAAAATCGCCTTGTTTGATGAGTCTTGCAAAAGCACGGCTGCCCGTCACATTCGTTCTTTCACCAATATTTAAGAAATTCGTTTCAGGGCGAACAACCAAGGGTTCTAAGCCCGAATACATCGAAAAACCCGTTGATTTCGCTTTTTTACGCGGTTTTACCCCTGCAACGGCTTCTGCCATCAGTCGAATGTGGTCAGGCGTTGTGCCGCAACAGCCGCCGATGATGTTCACAAAACCGCTTTCCGCAAAGTCGCGGATGAACTTTTGCATCTCTTCGGGTGATTGATCATATTCACCAAATTCGTTAGGTAAACCCGCATTCGGATAGGCATGAACCAAGCAAGTGGCAATATTTGACAAACTCTGAACGTGCGGACGCATTTCGTCTGCGCCCAAAGCACAATTCAATCCGACAGTTAAAAGGTTGGAAACGTGGGCAATAGATATATAAAATGCTTCTGATGTTTGTCCACTCAATGTCCGTCCTGACGCGTCGGTAATCGTTCCAGAAATCATCACAGGCAGCCCCCTGCCCCCAGAGGGGGTATATACAACCTCTGTACCTGCTCCCCCTCTGGGGGCTGGGGGGTCGTCGAAGTATTTTTCAATCGCAAAAATCGCTGCTTTCGCATTGAGCGTATCGAAAATAGTTTCGACCAAAATAATGTCCGAACCACCTTCCACCAAACCTTGAATTTGCTCATAATAAGCGTCCACCAATTCGTCAAAAGTCACGGCGCGATAGCCAGGATTGTTGACATCGGGCGACATTGAAGCCGTCCGATTTGTAGGGCCAATTGCGCCCGCAACGTAGCGGGGTTTCGACGGATTAGCCGCCGTAAATTCATCTGCAATTTTTCTTGCAACTTTAGCAGACTGATAATTAATGTCATACACGGCTTCTTGCAATTCATAATCGGCTTGCGCGATAGACGTTCCCGAAAATGTATTGGTTTCGATAATATCCGCACCCGCTTCCAAATACGCGCGGTGAATCGCCTCAATCACATCAGGACGCGTGATGGACAAAATGTCGTTATTACCTTGAATATCGCGGTGAAAATCCTTGAAGCGGTCGCCTCTAAAGTCTTTTTCGGTGAGTTTATATTGTTGAATGAGTGAACCCATTGCACCATCAATGACGAGGATGCGCTCTTTGGCGAGTTGCCGAATATCTGGTCTGTTAGTCATAATTAATTGATTTTTAACGACTTATCTTACAGGATAAGCGTTGATATGAATTGGATATTTAAAGTTTCAAAAATTTCTGAAAATTAGCCGCGCAAAGTTACAGTTTAGGTTTGTAAACTTTTGAAACAAAAAAATGAAGAAGCGGTTTAGTTTTCTTAAAAAATGGGTAAAATACTGAGGGGGCTTTATTTGCGCTTTAAGTAGTAGCACTTAAATATTTTTTTCAAAATAACGTTTACTTTTTATTTCAAACTTTAAAATCCATTCCGCATGAAATCCATTTATGTCCACGTTTTTTATCTCTCTATTATCGCTTTTTTAGGTTACAATTATTGGTCAAGTGTGCAAGTGTTTAAGGCGTTTGAGCATTTGGATAGGCAATTGAGAATGGATTATGAAGTAATTGATAACGGCAACGAAATGGTTTATCAAGGAATTGACAAAACGGTTAAAGCTTATCTTAATACTCAAAATTTGCAACTTTTAGGTGAAACAGTATTGTTGAGACGTACAATTGATAGTACAGTTAATTTCATCAATAGCAATAAAAAGCAATTAATTGATAGGAGTAACGGCTTAGACACACGTCATAATGCCTTTTCAATTAATGCCATAAAAACGACTCAATTATTCTTTGACGAAGCTAAAATCAATGAAATTAAAGGCAAATTAAGTGATTATGCTAAATTATTGTTTGATTTAAGTAAGGATGATAGATTGAAAGAATTGTACAACACACCAAAATTGATTTTGGACGATAATTATTGGCAGTCAATTAAAAACTTACCAGTAAGTGGCGTTTTGGCGGAACTGTCTTTTATTCAAAACCATATAAAATATGACGAAATTTTATTATCGAATTATTATTTTAGTATGGGGTGTCAAGACATTAAATTTGATAGGTTTAGAACTGTTATTGCGCCCAAAAAAGCTGCTATATTTGAAGGTGAAGATTTTGAATCAGATATTTTCTTGGCGGCTTATTCAAGTAATTTAGGCAGAAACGCAGTTATCGAAGTTGATGGAAAACGATTAGAAACATATCAAGGTTTAGCCCATTTTGCAAGCAAAAACCAAACAGTTGGTACTAAAACCATCAAAGCTAAAACGATAATTAAACATCCATTAACAGGTCAAACAGAGACAACCGAAGGCTCTTTTGAATACCAAGTTCTGCCCAAATGCAGCCGCGATTGTCAATAAAAGTTTTTTTTGAGAAAGAATTCAATAAAATATTTGCTCAACAACGCGTCTAGTTGTTTTATTTTTTACTTTTACCTTGTAAATTTTAAACTGCACTTTAAAAATAACAAGGTAAAATGGTAATTGAACGTAAAATCACAAAGCCGATTTTAAAAAATCTGACCTATTTCCCCGTTGTTGGCATTGTTGGGCCGCGAGAAGTTGGAAAACGACACTTGCTCGAACGTTGAGAGAAAGTCTAACAATTCCAAGTCTCCACCTTGATTTGGAACTCAATGAAGACTTATATAAACTTGAAAATCCTCAAGTGTATTTGCAAATGCACGCGGATAAATGCGTTATTATTGATGAAATTCAACGCTTACCAAGCATTTTCCCATTGCTTCGTGCGCTCATTGACCAAGACCGTCGTCCTGCTCGATTCATTATTTTGGGTTCAGCTTCGCCCGAAATGGTGCGGCACAGCTCTGAATCTTTAGCAGAGTATATTGCTTATTCGGAATTAATGCCTTTTTCATTGCTCGAAGCCCAAAGTGGCGGGTTCGAGCAATCTAAACATTGGTTTTTAGGTGGCTTCCCCGATGCTTTGAAAGCACCTGATGTGGCGTTTTCAAGAACATGGTTGCAAAATTTTATTTATACATTTATGGAAAAAGATATTCGGCTTTTAGGCTACGATATTAACATTCCAACGATGGATAGATTGCTCAAAATGTTGGCTTACTCGCATGGCACGATGCTCAACGTAGCTGATATTTCACGGTCTATGGGTATTTCGATGCCAACGATTAACAAATATCTTGATTTGCTTGAAGGCGGTTTTTTAGTCCGTCGGCTGCAACCTTATTTTGCCAATTTGGGCAAAAGACTCGTAAAAACGCCTAAGATTTATCTGCGTGATACGGGCATTCTCCATTCTTTAGCTAATATTTCTTCTTTCGACGCTTTGTTTGGGCATCCGCTTATCGGTGCATCTTGGGAAGGTTATGTGATAGAACAAATTTACCGTTGCCTTGAATTTAGGGCTTGGAATCTTTATTATTATCGAACACAAACAGGTGCTGAAATAGATTTAATTCTCATAAGTCCTTCGGGAAAAATGTCTTGTATTGAAATCAAAAACAGCAATAATCCTGTCCTATCAAAAGGTTTTTACCTAAGTGTAGCTGATTTAAAACCCCATTTTCAATATATTATCACGCCAACTAGCGAAAAGCTCATAAATACTGAGGGGGTCGTTATTTGCTCTTTAAGCCATTTTTTGAGTGCCGAACTTTTAGTAATTACTTGATTTAACCTTTTATAAAACGTCGGCGAGGTTCAAAATCTCGCCGACGTTTTTTATTAATATGCCCATAATATCAAAAGTGATACCTACCCTAAAAACAGTAAAAATTAAGCAAATTCCTACGAAATCTCTCCTTTTTTTACTTGCTTGATAAAGCGGCACAATTCTTGGCACGGAGAAGAAAAACAACCACTTTCTCAACGTAACATACCGTTCCATAAATCTCCCGTTTCAACCATATTCAAAAAATCTTTATGGTATCATTCTTGGACTTCACTAGCTGAAAATCCACTTGTTCGATTCGTAGGAAAGACTCAACAAGCAACCTATGAGAAAATTTTAAACAGCCTTTTGGGTTTTGAGTTTCGTGTTTTGCGTTTTGAGTTGTACGTACGTACAGCACTCAAAACGCGAGACACTTAACTCAAAACCTGAAAATACTGAGGGGTCTGTTTTTGACCGCTTATCGCTGATTTTTTAAGGAAATAAGGTAACATATTTAAAATAATCGCCTTTTAAATTTCCTTCTCATGGGATTCCATGAACATTGTTTTAAGCCGATTATCGCTTGTATCACGTACTTTTAGTTCGTGAATTTATAAAAACACGGACTGAAGTCTGTGCTACAAACTTACAACTAACCGATAAAAGGCGACGCAGAGAAGTAAAGCCGTTATGTCTAAAAATTTTCCATTTTATAAACAACTCGACGCAATGGATTGCGGGGCTACGTGCCTCCGCATGGTGACGCGGCATTTTGGGCGGTATTACTCGCTCGAATACCTGCGCGAACTGACGTTTATCGGCAAAGATGGCGTCGCGTTGATTGACATTGCGACGGCGGCTGAAAAAGTCGGTTTGAGTACCCTCGCCGCAAAAGTCAGTTGGGAACGCGTGGCGGAGGGTTTGCCGTTGCCGTTTATCGCGCATTGGCGACAAAATCACTTCATCGTCGTTCATGAATTGACCCCTCAGTATGTCCGCGTCGCTGACCCTTCTTCGGGCAAATTCAAGATTACAAAAGAGGAATTTCTCAACGGTTGGGCCTCTGATACAATTAATGGCGACCCGCACGGTATTCTATTGTTATTGGAAACAACGCCTGAATTTTTCCAACACGAAGGCGAAAAAACCGATAAATCGAGCTTCCGTTTCATGTTTACCTACCTCGGGAGGCATAAAAAACTGTTGCGGCAACTCATTTTAGGGCTATTGCTCGGCTCACTTTTCCAACTCATTTTTCCGTTTTTGACCCAAGCCATTGTCGATGTCGGCATCACGACGGGCAATTTAGGCTTTATCAAACTCGTCCTTTTGGCGCAAGTAGCCTTGTTTGCAGGGCAAATGTCGGTCGAATTCTTGCGCGGATGGATAATGTTACACATCGGAACGCGGGTAAATATCGCCTTGGTCAGTGATTTTTTGATAAAATTGATGAAACTCCCCGTCCGATTTTTCGACTCAAAACTGACGGGTGATTTGTTGCAACGCATCAATGACAATCACCGCGTCGAGCAATTTTTGACTTCTAACACGCTTTCTACGTT
>JAYSRS010000586.1:0-8898 GCA_043720935.1 Saprospiraceae bacterium | reverse complement strand
ATGCTTTAAAATCAATGCTTAAAATATTGATTTACAAACATTTAGGAAATTTTTAAAATTTCCTAAATGTACTCTCCACAATAATTTTCAGAGAACCTTTTAAAATAGATATTGAATAAAAGTGGGCAAAATACTGAGGGGTCTGTTTTTTTGGTAATTAATTGATTGTCAATGTCTAACGCTTTGGAAATGTTGTCATTCATTACTAATTAAGTCTATTCCAATACCAAAAATTAACGCGTTTTAATTCTTAATTTTTAATTCTTAATTCAAAAAAAATGAAGCCATTTATCATCGGCATTACGGGCGGCTCGGGTAGCGGAAAAACGACTTTCATTGACCACATTCGGCAACGATTTTCGGAGGAAGAATTGTGCATTATTTCGCAAGACGATTATTATCGGCCTCGAAATGAGCAAGAAGCGGACGTAAAAGGCGTGTTAAATTTCGATTTGCCGACGTCAATTGATAAAAAAGCGTTTCATCAAGACGTAACAAAACTCCTTCAAGGCGAGGCTGTTGAGCGTGTTGAATACGTGTTTAACAACAAAGAGGCGATTCCTGCAATAAAAACGTTCAAACCCGCACCGATTATTATTGTCGAAGGTTTGTTCGTTTTTCATTACAAAAAAATGATGCGTTTGTTGGATTTGAAGGTCTTTTTTTACGCTGCTGACCATTTGAAAGTCATTCGCCGCATCGTCCGCGACCAAGTTGAGCGTGGCTATCCGATGGATGATGTTTTGTACAGATATGAGCATCACGTCATGCCGAGTTATAAAAAATACATCGAGCCATATATGCAAGACGCCGATGTGATTATCAACAACAATCAAGATTTTTCAAAGGGTTTGGAGGTGTTTTGTGGGTATTTGCAGGATAAATTGAGGGATAACGCTGGTTGATTTCGGCTTTCGACACCCCCCTCAGTAAAAATCATCAAAAAAGCCTTTTGAGCCGCGTGGGTCAAAAGGCTTTTGTTTGTTGAATCAGGATTGGTAGGATTTTTTTTAGGATTTAATAGGATTCACGCACGACATACACGTAGAGCGTTGTCTAAAATCCTGTTAAATCCTAAAAAAATCCTATCAATCCTAATTCAAAAAAACATTATTTTTTATACAAACAATTGAACAAGTTTTTCAAAATATCCACATCAAAAACCTCATAATCTTCGTAGCCCGAACTCCAATTGACGCGCACATAATCCAACTCTGAACCCGTCATATCAGTAATACTTTCGGCCACTAATTGCGCTCTGTAAGTCGTTGTGCCTTTGTCAATATCCACGACGCCGATGTCGGTTTTAGTCGTTCTAAGCGTCACTTTTGTACCGTTTACCAAGACGAAAATGATGGGCGTTCCTTTGTCCAAAAAGCCCAAAGAGCGTTGAATATCCTTTGATAAAATCGTAAAATTCAAATTCAAATACGTGTAGCGGCTGCTTTCAACCTTCGTTCCTGTAATGTCACAAGTAATGAAGTCCTTGTCTCCCAATGCTTTACGCATAACATCGTCTGTATGTGTGAAAAAACGGGCAGGTGACGTTTCGCGTTTCATTTTTCCTGTAAAATCATCTTTACCATCAAACGCAATCGCACATTCAGGGGCGGGTGTGTTCATGTAAACATCTACGCTTCTATCGTAGGTACGATAGCTGACGAGCGAGCCTTGTGGCGATTTTGACGGCGTTTTTTTCGATTTTTTATCACTTTTTTTATCGCCTTTCTTCGATTTTTTATCAGCCGTGACATTCGTATTTTCGCCTAAGTTTTCCGACTTATTTTCTAAGGTGTTTTCTGTTGTATTTGCTACAATCGACTCACTCACGCTCGGCGTTTCCGAAGGCGTAACAACGGCAGTTGCATTGTCCGCTTGTGACGTATTTTCTGTTGGAACGATGGCTAAATTGTCCGTTTTGAGCGGTATTTCAAGCGTTTCAACGGCTTTTTTACCTTTCTTTTTCGATGCTTTTGGGCTTATTTTTTCGGCTTCTTTTTTATGACTTTCGTTGTTTTTAGGCTTGCGCGTTTTCTTATTTTTTGAAGCGACAACGGCTATTACGGGCGGATTTTCAGTCGCATTTTGATTCAATACTGAGGGGGTGCTGCCGTTGTCATTTTCAGCGTTTTCTACCGTTTTCTTAGCGTTTTCGACCATCGAAACAGACTGCGATTTAGCGTTTTCATTGGTCGCGTAGGCGTTCGTAGGCAACGTTTCGACGGGTTTTGAGTCATTGACGGGGCCGTGTTTCTTTTCGTAAGTGCCAATGAATTTAGCGCGTTTTGACGGCTCGGCGGCAGCGGCTTGCGTGACTTCGAGTAGAAAACTATTGCTCGTTTCGCGGGCTTTGATGGCGATTTTTTCTTTTTTTTGCAACGATTTGAACTGCGATTCAAGGTCTAAACGTTGTTTTTTTGTCAAATTTTTAGGATTTTCGTCAGCATCCGTCAAGTCCTCTTCGATGCGTAAACGGCGGCTGCGAATATCCTCAGCAGCTTCGGCAGCTTGTCGGTCGCGGTCTTGGGCAATCGCTAGAAGGAGGCTAGTTTTTTGCAAATTGTGGGCGTTTTTTTCTGCTTCAAGCGCACCTTTACGCGTTTTTGGTGAATTATTTGCTGAAATATCTTCGGTTTGAACAATGCTTTCTTGATTGTCTTGTGCAACAAGAGTCGAAAAATTTAGCAAAAAAATCGTTAAAAAAGCAAGCGAAGGCAAACGAAATGAATGGAACAGTGCGGTCATTTTTTAATCGTTGAGAATTAGAAATTAGAAAACTTTGAATAATTCGAGTTTTGGCTAATTTTGGCGTTTTTTGAGAAAATTTCTAATTTTAGATTTCAGATTTTAATGGATTGGTTATCAATAGCTTGAAAACCAACCCACTGAAATTTGAAATTTTTTCAAGAAGCCGCGCAAATGTAAAAAAAAGATTAGGTGATAGGCTGATTTTTTTTGTCATTCAGAAGGAATCTCTATTTTGTGGTACATTAATATGCTACAAAATAGAGATTCCTTCTGAATGACAAAACTTGTTACGGCATCCCCCGCACGACAACGCACGTTAGGACAATATGCAATAAATATTTTTTTTGAATGACAAAATATCAAAGTTACAGTAACATAAATAATTAAAAATAAAATTCATAATGATATGAAAAACAAAGTATTAACAACAATTGCGCTCCTAGTAGCTGCACATTTTTCTTTTCAATTGACCGCACAGATTATGACAAAAAACGCACCGACTTATCCGACAACGCGTCAAGACCCCTCAGTATCAGACGACTATCACGGTACAAAAGTCACGGATCCTTACCGTTGGCTCGAAGATGACAATGCCGCTGAAACGAAAGATTGGGTCAAAAAACAGAACGAAGTAACGTTTGGCTACTTAGAAAAAATCCCGTTCCGTGAAGCCGTTAAAGCTAAATTGACGACGCTCTGGAACTTTGAAAAGTTTGGCTCGCCGTTCAAAGAAGGTGGTAAATACTATTTTTATCGCAACAGTGGTTTGCAAAATCAAGCCGTTTTGTACGTACAAAATGACCTCAACGCGACCCCCTCAGTATTTCTTGACCCAAATGACTTATCGAAAGAAGGAACAGTCGCTTTAGGGGCTTTGTCGTTCAACAAGTCGGGCAATTTGGCCGCGTATCAGTTGGCAAAAGCGGGTTCTGATTGGCAGACAATCTACGTGAAAAACGCCGCAACGGGCAAAACGCTTGAAGATAAAGTGGAATGGGTGAAGTTTTCGGGCATCTCGTGGGTGGGCGATGGTTTTTTTTACAGCCGTTATCCTGAACCAAAAAAAGGAGAAGAACTGAAAGGGGCATCCGAATTTCAAGCCGTTTATTTTCATAAAGTCGGTACAGCTCAAAGCGATGATAAGTTGATTTATGAAGATAAAGGCAATGCCAAACGCGGTTTTGGTTCGGGTATTTCTGATGATGAACGCTTTTTGGAAATCACACCGTGGGAAGGAACGAGCGGTAATATGTTGATAGTCAAGGATTTAAAGAATAATGGAAATTTTGTTACAATCGTTGACAATTTCAAAAACGATTGGAACGTGATTGACAACGACGGTGATTGGTTGCTTGTGCAAACGAATTATAAAGCACCGAACAGCCGCGTTGTGGCGATAAATCCGACGATGCCTGATGAGAAAAATTGGAAGGAAATCATTCCCGAAAACAAGTCCGATGTCTTGCAAGGTTGCGGCGTGATTGGGGGAAAATTAGCCGTCAATTACTTGCATGATGTGTCGAGTAGCATCAAATTTTACGATTTTTCGGGCAAATTATTGAACGAATTGAAGCTGCCAGGTATTGGAACGGTCGGTGGTTTAAGCGGAAAAAAGGGCGAAAACGAAGCATTTTATTCGTTTTCGAGTTTCACGCGCCCTACGACGATTTATAAATTGGACGTTTCGACGATGCAATCATCGGTTTTTAAAGAGCCTAAAATGGCTTTCGACCCAAATCTCTACGAAACGCAACAAATTTGGTACAAATCGAAGGACGGAACGAAAGTCCCGATGTTCGTCACGATGAAAAAAGGCACTAAACTGAACGGTAAAAATCCGACACTTTTGTACGGCTACGGCGGTTTCAATATCAGCACCGTACCGCAGTTTTCGGTGTCGAGAGCGGCCTTATTGGACATGGGTGGTATATACGTTGTGGCTAATATCAGAGGCGGTGGTGAGTTTGGCGAGGAATGGCATAAATCAGGGACAAAAGAACGAAAACAAAATGTTTTTGACGATTTTATCGCCGCAGCCGAGTATTTGATTGCTAAAAAATACACATCAAGCGACTTTTTGGCGATTCAAGGCGGCTCAAACGGTGGTCTTCTCGTAGGGGCGTGCATGACGCAACGGCCTGATTTGTTTCGCGTGGCCTTGCCTGCCGTCGGCGTTTTGGATATGTTGAGATACGATAAATTTACAATCGGTCGAGCATGGGGAACGGATTACGGTTTGTCGGAAAATGCGACGGATTTTAGTTATCTTTACAAATATTCGCCGTTGCACAACCTCAAAAAAGGCGTTAAATATCCTGCAACGATGGTCACGACAGGCGATCACGACGACCGCGTTGTGCCTGCACATTCATTCAAATTTGCGGCAGCTTTGCAAGCCGCGCAAACGGGTGAAAAACCTGCTTTGATTCGCATCGAAACGTCGGCAGGACATGGGGCTGGAAAGCCGACAGCAAAGGTGATTCAAGAAGCGGCGGACATTATGACATTCATGTTTTATAATATGGGTGTTGTGCCGAAATAAGGTGGAATCGTAGGTTTTATAATGAAAAATGGCGCATTCCTTGCGGGAATGCGCCGTATTCTTTCAAAACTTGGTCGTCCCAACTCGTTTCGTTATAAGGATGCAACAGTAAATGTGCATGCCCCTCAATCAAGTCAGGCAGCAAAGTGGCGTCGCCAAAATCAATGGTTTGGCAATTTGGGGGCAAAATATTTTCGAGATTTGCTTGACTGCCGACCGATTCAATCTTGCGGTCGCGCACGAGAATGCCCCATTTTTCATGCAGCACATCGCCATCAAACAGGCGGTCGGCTTTGATGTAAAAAATGGGTTGCGCCGTTGAATACAAGGCGTTGAAGGAAATAAAAATGGCAGCGATGATTCGTTTTTTCATTATCGAAATGGATTTTATTGGATATTTAAAATGGTAGCCACGGAGCTTGCTCCATAAGGCATAAAAGTGAATACTTTTTAATTATACGTGCTTTACGGAGCAAGCTCTGTAGCTACCTTCCAGAAAAGTGTCTTTTACACAAGGTTTGTAAAATATAGCGTATGCGTTTTAAAATCCTACTAAATTTTAAAAATATAAAAAATCCTACGTCAATAAAAAAGCACCCCCTCAGTATAAAACGCCAAACATGAATCGTCCCGAATTTTATAACAACGAAAACTCTGATTTTTTTATGCCGAAAAATAATCTTTACGACGGTTTACGCACTGTTTCTCGCTGCGCTCGAAAGACGTGCGCGTAGGACTTTTAGGGGCGAGGTCATTTTTTTGAAAAAAATCGAAGATTTTTTGGGATGTTTCATTTATCATTTTACAGTTTGCACACATTTAAGAAATTAAAAAATTTCTCAAATGTTATCAATCCATTGATTATCAATGCTTTAAATTACGCACAGATTTACTAAATTTGAAAAATTTAGTAAACCTTGCTAAAAAAGTGTAAACTACTTTTCAAGCAAAATGAAACATCCCGATTTTTTTCAAAAAAACGACTTCGCCCCAATAGATTCTTCCCAAGGGCGATTTTTGAGCGTAGCGAAAAAGAGCCCGTAAATCACTTTTACAGGCATAAAAAATCCCAAATTTCCTTGTTAGAAAATTCGGGATGATTCATGTTTGCTTTAAATTGCTTTAAATTGCTTTAAATTGCTTTAAATTGCTTACAATTTCTTCAAAAAGAACAAAAAAAACGCCCGTCTGCAAAGAACAGGAGACGAGCGCAATATGCAGATTGTTCACACTACTTTTATTTTTAAGAGAAGTTTCAAAAAAAACTTCTTATTGATTTCTTTTTCTAACGAGGCTGTTGTTGCTTGGTTTAATGTAAAGAAATCAATAATGTTAAATACTGAATGTATCATTTCATAATTAACAGCGCAAAGATACACGGGCTAGGCGTACTACAATCTGTATCTAAATTAAAAGGTGTTGATTTTGTGACATCTATTTTTGAAAATTTGTTACATTGTCTATTTTTATAGACAATGTAATTACATTTTAATTTAATGGTAATCAATGAGTTATAAAAAATATTTATAACACTATTTTTAACAGACTAACCAATTTAAGGTATTTACTTGTGAATATTATTAAAACCCAATGTCACATAAAAAGGGGTCATTTTTTTACTGCACGCGTCATTTCACGCTTTCCAACGGGGCCTTCGAGCGATTCAATTTGAAAACCAACGGCTTTTAACGCCCGTTTTACTACACCTTTGGCACAATAAGTTGTCAAAACGCCGTCGGGTTTTAAAGCATCGAATATTTTTTGCAAAAAAGGTTCTTCCCACAGTTCGGGTTGGATTTGTGGCGCAAACGCATCAAAATAAACAATATCTGCAAAATTTTGTAAATCAATGTTTTGGCAGTCTTTTTCTTGTTTATTGACAACAAAATGAGCGTTTAAAACCACGTATTCATTCCAATTGCAGCTATGCAAAGTCGGCAAAACGGAAGGCGCAATACCTAGTTGTTCGTCATAATTCAAGGCGTTGGCTTGCTCTATACTGAGGGGGTACTTTTCAAATGTGGTGTAGTGAATTTTCAGATTTTGTTTCATCGCTTCGCGGTACGTCATCAGCGCATTCAAGCCCGTGCCGAAACCGATTTCGAGAATGGTGAGGTCAGTTCGTCTTCTTGCTGTTTGATAATTCAAAGCAGCATCAATAAAAACGTGTTGAGATTCTTGGATTGCGCCGAATTTGGAGTGATAAGAATCGCCAAAAGTTTCGGACATGAGTGAGTGAGAGCCGTCGTCGGTGAGGAAAATTTTATTCATCGTTTAAGTTAAGTTTTAGAGCGATTCAATGGCACACTGATTGGACTGATGCGACTGATTTGCACTGATTTGCACTGATTTTTTTATAATTTTCTAAAAAATCATAAAAAAATCAGTGCAAATCAGTCGCATCAGTCCAATCAGTGTGCCAATAAATCTAAGGTAATTATTTTTTCTTTTCAAAAAAAGCCAACAAATCGCTAATCGTATCTTTCAAATCTTTTCGATTGACGATAAAATCAACGAAGCCTTTTTCTAATAAAAATTCGGATGATTGGAAACCTTCGGGCAAATCCCGTTTAATCGTTTCACGGATAACGCGAGGCCCTGCAAAACCAATCAACGCCCCAGGTTCGGCCATGTTAATATCGCCTAACATGGCGTAACTTGCCGTCACACCGCCCGTTGTCGGGTCGGTCATAAGTGAAAAATAAGGGATGCCTTCTTTGGCGAGTTGACTCAATTTGGCCGATGTTTTGGCCATTTGCATCAACGAAAACGCCGCTTCTTGCATCCGCGCACCGCCTGATTTGGAAATAATCATAAAAGGTACTTTCATGCGCCGACTGTGGTCAATGCCTCGCGCAATACGCTCGCCGACAACCGAGCCCATTGAGCCACCGATAAAACTAAAATCCATGCAAGCAATCACAATCGGACGGCCTTTGATAGTGCCAACACCGACGCAAATAGCGTCCGACAAGCCCGTTTTTTTGACGGCATCCGTCAAACGGTCGGGATACGCCTTGGTATCGTTGAATTTTAGCATGTCTTTGGACACAACTTCCGAAAACAATACTTCGTGTTTGCCATCGTCGAACAGCAATTTGAAGTAATCTCTCGACCCAATACGCCCGTGTAAGTCGCATTGTGGGCATTTATTGAAGTTTTCACGATATTCTTTCGTCGTCGTGGTATGTCCGCAGCGCGGGCATTTGTGCCATACGCCTTCGGGAGCTTCTTTTTTATTGGCGGTGGCAGTTTTAATGCCGTCTTGTAAACGTTTGAACCAACCCATATTTACTTTTTAGATTGACGATTTTTGATGACTACGCTTTAAAGGAATTTTAAATTTCAAGGTGTAATGAGTTGATTATCAAAAATTTGATAACTCAAATCGTACACTTTATTTAAAATTAATTCCTAAGTAGTCCTTCATATTAATGATGTCGGGTTTTGAATTTTGCATATCTTAGGAAGATTCCTTCAATCTTCCTAAGATTCTGCTGAAATCCAAATCTTAGGAATGCGAAATAAATAAAAGCGTATTTTCATACACACTGTTTTTCGCTGCGCGAAAAAGGCGTGCGTGGAGAAAATCTATCGGAGGCAGCTTG
>JAYSRS010000585.1:0-8901 GCA_043720935.1 Saprospiraceae bacterium | reverse complement strand
CTCAGTATGTTTGTTGAAAAGCCCAAACGTTAACAACGTTTGGGCTTTTTTAGTAAATATACTGAGGGGGTACTCAACTACACCCAAGCGATAAAAATCTTTTTATCCTTGTAATCTATCCAACCCGCGTCCCACGTTTTTATTTCTTTATGGTCAAAAATAATCAAATACCCTTCTGTCAATTTAAGGCGGTCTAAATAATCGGACAGTTGTTCTAAACCTTCTTCATGGGCAACTGGGCCGCGCCAAATTTTCAATTCGGCTACGTATTTATGTTGATAAAACGTAATCGTCACATCCAAACGGCGTTCTTCTGATATTTGTACTTCTTTAAAATCGTAGCCATGTCCATTCAAAATCGGTTTCATAAACGCCAAATAGACCAATCTGCCATGTCTTTCTAAGAAATCGCGGTCTTGTTTGCTGTATTGTTCGTGCATAAAGGCTTGAAATTTCAGCAAAACCAACTCCATGTTTAGCGCACTATTGGCCAATTTGAAGTTTTTACTGAGGGGGTATGTGATGTTATTCAATTGTTTAGACGTTCTTGAAGTCATGTAGTGGTATATCAATTCTTCATAAATTTTATTGTGGATATTTATGCCGCGTCCATTTCTAAAAATGCCATACATCAAACCCAAACTAATAGTAGGGTCATACATATTATAATCTTGAAACCTACCATCTATCAACATATTATAGACTATTTGGTACAAATCAGGATTGTGTTCTAAGTTTTTGATAAGTGATTCAAAGTTTGTGTTAGGTTCTAAGACGAGTCTTTTTACCGCCCATCCAAGGTCTTTTTCCGTCCATTCTTGCGTTTCTATGGTTTGCGACATATCTTCATCCATTATTTTACACAATTTGCTGACCAAAAAAGGATAACCCGATGTGTAATAAAACAAGTCTTCGGCCATGGCTGCCGTGTCCATTTTTATCCCTTTTTCGGCCACATAATCGTCCAACATAGATGTGATTTCAAAGGGTTGCAGATTCATATCCACCTTAAAATCAGCCGCAATATTCCACGGCGAATTGAATTTCTGTTCTTCATTTGGCCGCAATTTTAGTTTCAAACTTTTCACATCGTGAAGGCCCGCTAAGACAACTGAATGAAACGTTTTAATCCTATCGCGTATCAAATATTTGTCGCGCAACATCGCTAAAAAGCTCACAAACAATTGATTATTGCTACTTTTATCTACTTCGTCAATAATCAATACGACTTTTTTATCGGCAGTATCAACAAATTCAGTGATAAATTCAGATAACGAATCCAATTCATGAACTCTCTGAACGGCTGTATTCAACCAATCAACCATGCTTGGCGCATACGTTTTGGCATTTGTTGACAGGAGACGCACAAAACGTGGTGCAAAGTTCTGTTCCGTTTTGAAAATATCGTCGCCCACACCTTCAAAACTTGTGTTAAAAACGATGTACTCCCCTGATGCAATTAAGGCGTCAGCGATATTGTGTAAAGTCGTTGTTTTACCATACTGACGTGGGCGGTTGATGATGAAATAATCACCCTCTTCGACCATCTTGAGTACGGCTTTTTGCTTGCGCGATGTATCTGCCATATAATGCCATGCGGGAATACATCTGCCTGCTATATTGAATTTTTTTGCCATGATTTATCAAATTGAAGTGCAAAATTACGTTTTTTAAGCAAAAGCAAAGAAAAAAGTCAAGGACAATGTCTTTAATTAGCCTAATCTAGTCGTCTGATTTGTTAAATTTTGAGTAGATAAAATGTTTTTTGAGAAAACGAGTTATTATAATTGTATCACGGACTTTAGTCCGTGAATGTCGCTTGTAACGATTCATGGACTAAAGTCCGTGATACAATTATAATAATCAAACCCATTTCTAACGATGTCTAAATCATTGAAAATTACGCTTTTTCTCACTTTTTTGCTTCAAATACTGAGGGGTCAAAACGGCTATCAAAATCTCATCGTCAATCCAAGTTTTGAGCAACGCATCGTCACTGTCCCACCGCGAACGGTGGATATGATGGATTCCATCGAAGAATTTGTCGGTTGGCCGAAGGCAATGCGGAAAGTAACCAACGCTTGTCCGAACGCCGCGCCGAAGCAGTTAAAAATTACTTAATCAATAAAAGCATAGCAACCAATCGTTTACAAACAAAAGGCTTCGGCGCAATGCAACCCATTTCAGTTGAAACAACGGAAAATAATCGGCAACTAAATCGGCGGATTGAATTTGAGATTATTGCGGAGTAATGACCTTAAAATCAATCCCGCCGCACTTGCTGTGCCGCAATCGTCAAACTTTGAAAACGATAGCCGATGCTTAATTCAGCTGTTGGAATAATATGGCCAATTTTTTTGTAGGGTAGGAGTGAGGTAATGCCGATTTTTCCCATCAAAATCAAAGGAACGCCGCGCCAAGTTCGCCTTTTGACGGCAAAATCGCGCCCAAAACCGACGGATACTGAGGGGGGGACATACCATTTTCTGTCGGTCAAAGGATGCTGTTGAATACCACTCGACGGTGCGGCGATTGAGTCGCCAAACGGCGATAAAACGCGGTGCCCACCCCCCTCAGTAAAAAGCCTTACAAACAGCACGTTTGTAAGGCTTTTTACTGTACAGGCGACTTTAGTGGCCTGTTTTGTGTTAAACATTAGGCGACTGAAGTCACCTGTACGTTATTAGCGGCATCTACTTCTTTTTGCAAATCCGTGAAAAACATTTTTGACAACATATTCGCCACAGGTACGAGGACGCGACCGCCCATAACGGCAAGTGTTCCTGATAACTTCACATCGCCGCTGAAACTGACCTCGGTTTGTTCGGTCGAGAGTTCTTTGAGCGTCATAGCCATCACGGCGGCGGCATTGCCCACGACGCTGTTTTGTTGAACCGTCAGGTTGAAATTGTTAGGTTCAACGCGCTCACTTACTTTGAGTGTTCCCTTAAATTTGCCCGAAACAGGACCGATTTTGACATCGGCAACGGCGATAAAATTGTCGCCGTCCACGGGTTCTAGGCTCGTGATTGCGGGTGTTATGCGGGCGAGAATGTCAGAGTTCATCAACATGCCCCAAATTTGGTGAATCGGTGCATTGACGGTATGCTTTCCAGTTAGTAACATCTGTTAAGTTTTTTATTGTTGTTAGAAAATTGATGGTAAAGTAGTGTTTTAGCGTTAACACTCGGAATTATCGACTTTATGTCGCAAAATACGGATGTCCCAATTAAAATCTTTAAATTGGAGGTATTTATTGGCTTGTAAATATTTAATTTTCATCTTAACGCTTTTAAATTTCGACAAAGTTAGAAGAAACAAACACAATTGTTTCTTAAAAAAGAGACGATTTATTTTTTAGGAAAATAGAGAATGAATTGTAATGAATAAAAATTGTAATTTCAAGGTGTTTTTCAACCATTAATTTGTGTGGTTCAGCATACAGATTAAGGGATATTTTGAGATTTTTATACCCCTCAGTATTTTGAGCAAAACGCTGCACAAAATTTACATCACACGTATATATATAACGTACTTGAAAAACCTATTTGCTTCGTTTTGAATAGGATAGGTGAAAATCAATCAAAATTATGAAGGGCAATTATTCTCTATAGGTCATCTTTTTTCGTTGCTGATATGTTAGATAATCGCACTTCAAAACGTACTGTGGATAAGTAATTTTTAGGTTTGGGGCTTTCATTCCAAAATAATTCCCGTAAATTTGTGAAACTATTTTTGCCAGCGCGAAATTTTTTTTAAGAAAAATGTAATTTTATACATAAAAAAATTTGACAGAGAAAGTTTTATTTATAGTTTTGTTTCAAGTTTTAAAAACAACGCTATCATTCACCTCTACATAGAGAGCTACTCACATAATTTTTTCTTTCATTTTAATATATCACGCGCTGATTTTCAAAACCTTGTGCATAAACGCTTTTTTTAATTTATAAAAAGGTAATTTATGTAACTACCCAAAATTTTCGCTCGGCACTACTTTTGCCAAAGACGGAAGAGACAAAAGATTGATTTATAATAGATTAGAGATATTGCTCATTCATCTCGTGGCTAACATTCATACAAAAAAGAGAGCTACTTGATGAATTCAATGAAGCAAATGTGACACATGAACTTCGTCACAGAAAACAGACAAGATATTGGAACGCTATAATTTAACACTCGCCTGACGCACTATGAAACGTTAGAGCGAACCAAAACATTACCGTTATGAATGAGCAAAATTTAAAAACGACTACCGATTTGGTAGTTGCGCTCGACATTGGCACGACAAAAGTTTGTGCCGTTGCAGGTCGTAAAAATGAGTACGGCAAACTTGAGATTCTCGGAGTTGGTAAAGTCGATAGCGTCGGTGTTATGCGTGGCGTTGTTACCAATATCGAAAAAACGGTCAACGCGATTATCGAAGCGATTTCTTCCGCCGAACGCATGGCAAAGACTAAGTTCTCTCGCGTCCACGTAGGTATTGCGGGGCAGCACATCAAAAGTTTGCAACATCGCGGCATCCTTACCCGCGATAATGACCACACTGAAATTAGTCAAAAAGACATCCAAAAGCTCGTTACTGATATGTACAAGCTCGTATTGCCTCCTGGTGATAAGATTTTGCACGCTATTCCGCAAGAATATACAGTTGACAATGAGCAAGGCATCACAGACCCTATTGGTATGAGTGGCGTTCGCTTGGAAGCGAATTTCCACATCATTACGGGTCAAATTTCGGCTTCTAACAATATTCATCGTTGCGTAGAACGGACAGGCTTAAAGGTCGAAAGTATGACGCTCGAACCGATTGCTTCTGCAATTGCCGTTTTGAGCGATGAAGAAAAAGAAGCAGGTGTCGCCCTCGTTGACATCGGTGGCGGAACAACTGACATCACGATTTTTCAAGAAGGCATCATTCGCCACACGGCGGTTATTCCGTTCGGGGGCAACGTTATGACGTCTGATATAAAGGAAGGTTGTACAGTCATGCAACATCAAGCAGAGCAATTGAAGGTCAAATTTGGCGCGGCACTCGCCGAAGAAGTCGTCGAAAATCGGATTATCACGATTCCTGGCATCAAAGGCCGCGATTACAAGGAGATTTCAGAAAAAAATCTTGCACGTATTATACAAGCACGTATGGAGGAAGTTCTTGACTACGTGGTTTGGGAAATTCGTCGTTCGGGCTATGAACGCAAATTGATTGGTGGTATCGTCCTCACGGGCGGTGGTGCAATGTTGCGCGATGTTGAAAAATTGTGCGAATTTCATACAGGTATGAGTACGCGCATTGGCGTTCCGATTGAACATTTGGCGCATGGTTATCAAGAAAAAGTGGCCAGCCCGATTTACGCTACAGCGATTGGTTTGTTGTTGAATGGCATTGCTTTTCAAGAAGAGCAGTTGCGTTTAAATCCTGTTGTAGCCGAGAAAATTGTTGTTGATGAAGTACCAGAATTGGTACTTGAAACAGCGTTGGTTTCAAAACCTATCGCCGAAGAACAACGGCCACAACAAGGCGGTAAATGGCTTGAAGGTATTTTCAAAAAAACCAAAGAATGGTTCGAAGCTGAACCTGACGTGGATTTGAAATAAGGTCTAAATTCAAGGCGATGAACCCATAATTTTTAATTCCTACTAAAAAGAAACAGTCATGGTTTTTAATTTCAAACAGGAAGAACCATCCATTATAAAAGTGATTGGTGTTGGCGGCGGCGGCTCGAATGCCGTGACGCACATGTATAAACAAGGCATTATCGGCGTTGACTTTGCGATTTGTAACACAGATATTCAGTCTATGGACTTAAGTCCTGTGCCTGTTCGCATTCAATTGGGTTTGAATGTGTCGGCAGGTTTGGGGGCTGGTTCGCAGCCACAACGCGGTAAACAAGCGTGTCTTGAAAGCATAGAAGACATCAAAAATTACTTGTCCGATTCGACCCGAATGCTGTTCATTACGGCAGGTATGGGCGGTGGAACTGGTACGGGTGCTGCCCCGATTATTGCGAAAACCGCGCAAGAAATGGGCATTTTGACCGTCGCTATTGTCACTTTGCCGTTCACTTTTGAAGGTCGTAAACGCGTTGTTCAAGGCTATGATGGTCTTGAAGAATTGCGTAAAAATGTGGATACGATTATCATCATTTCCAACGATAAATTGCGTCAGATTTATGGCAATATGTCGGTCTCAAATGCCTTCGCGCAAGCGGACAACATCTTGACGACGGCAGCAAAAGGGATTGCCGAAATCATCACCGTTCCCGGTTATGTCAATGTTGACTTTGAAGACGTGAACACCGTTATGCGGGGTTCGGGCGTCGCAATTATGGGCATCGGGATTGCCGAAGGTGAAAATCGGGCGTTGAAAGCCGTTGATTCGGCTTTGTCGTCACCGCTTTTGGAGGAAAATAACATTCAAGGCGCGAAGCACATTCTCGTCAACATTACTTCTGGAACGAAGGAGGTGACGATGGACGAAATATTCAGTGTGACCGAATTTGTGCAAGAAGAAGCAGGAGAAGGGGCAAATCTTATTTGGGGAAATTGCCACGACGACACTTTGGGCGACAAAATCGCCGTCACGGTGATTGCAACAGGTTTTGAAAGCCGCACGGCGAACCCGTTGAAAGAGGCGAAAAACGATGGTAAAATCATGGTCTCTTTGGACGATGAACCCGTTGTGAAAAAAGATAGAAAACAGGATTTTTTCGGGTATGGCTTTGACAATACTGAGGGGTCGAACAATACAATTGATTTTGAACCAACTCGCGGTTCTTCAAAGCCGAAGCCGCAGTCTATCCCTCATTTTCAGCCCGTCGCTCAAGAGCCGCGTCAAGAAGACCGCGAACGTCTCGAAGAAGACCGCCGCCGTCGGATGCAGCAAGAGCAAGCCCGTCGGGAGCGTTTGCGTTCAAATGTCAACACCATGAAATTGAACAATCCGCAGACGATTATCGAAATGGAAAATGAGCCAGCGTATTTGCGGCGCGGTGTTAAACTCGAAAATGTGCCACACTCTTATGAACGGACAAACTCGAGTTGGACAATTGACGAGCAAGATGAGTTGAAAACATCGGGTAATTCGTTTTTGCACGATAACGTTGATTAGAAGCTGTTAGCTCATCGTTTTAGGCTGTTAAGTGCGTGGACAAAATTATTTAGCAGCACAACTATGCAACAAAAAAATATGCTACTAAACAATTATGTCGCAACACTTAGCGTTATTAAATTGTATATTATAAATCATTCATATTTAGCTTGCCCTGCGTTTTCGGACGACAGGGCAATTTTTTTTTCGTAGTGAGTGATTCAATTATTTCTTTTTAAACTCAATTATTTTTACTATTTCTAAGTATTAAAACACGATTTTTTTGAAAAAAGCCCAACGTAAGTGCGAATTTACGTTAGACTTTTTTTTAAAACGGAAATAATTTGTTGTTCTATTTCACCACACTGATTTTACACAATTCCTTCGGCTTTGTCGGGTCAGTCACATCAAATTGGAAGAAACCGTCTTTGCCGATGACCATAACGATGCGTTTTTGGTTGAATTCGTAAGGAATCACGTCAAACGTGTCGAAGCCTGTGATGTGTGCTTTTAGGTTTTTATCAACGGCATTTTTGTCGGTCACGTCATAAATTTTAAGACCATCATCGCAGAGGTACAACATATTGTCCCAAACCGATAAACCCTTCGGCGACACCATATTATAGGCTTTAATCAAACTTGGTGCGGTCAAATTTTTAACGTCAACAATGGACAATTGATTGAGTGACCCATTACAAGTTGTGCCACTGTGTAAGGTAATAAAAGCTGTTTCGCCTTCAATCACAACGGGGTCGCATGAGAGGCCGTGCGTGAAATTGCTCAATAAAACGGGCGCGTTTGGATTGGCCACGTTGTAAATAAACATACCCGTCGTTGAGCCGATAAACAGCTTGTCTTTGTAGGGGAAAATGGTTTCGATATTCCAAGCAACTTGGGTTGTGGCGACGAGTGCGGGGCAATCTAAACGATTGAGTGTGAAGGTTTTAAGTTGGGCGCGGTCAATGGCATAAAAGTTATTGGCATTGAATGTAAACCGTGCAAATGAACCGCCGACACCTGCGGGTGTTGCGCCCGTCGAACTGCCGTTTGTGTTGAAAACGCCTGTACTTGCGCCACTTGATTTGCCGCTGCTGCTCATGTCAAAAACGGAATTCCCGCTTCTGTACCAACCATAACCATAATCAATAAGGCTTGGGTCGTTGCAATCAAATGATTCCGTTACTTTTTCGGGCAAGTAGTCCACGAACCAACCGCGTTGTGGGTCGCGCCAAAAAGTGGTGGCAAAAACAGCTTCCGAGCGACACGTCAATCGCGGGTTCGTAATCGTCGAAATATCCACCGTAATCAAGTCCATGTAGTTGTCGGCGTAAAGGAAATTGCCTTTTACGGCCATATCCACGTTGCCCGCAATAGCGATAAAACCAACGTTTTGCGGCACGGACGGATTAGAATTGTCAAGGACATGAATGCCCTCTTTCAACTCATTGATGAGGATGTATTTGTCATAAAAGTAGATTTTACCCGTGTTTTTGAGTGGTCGAGCGGCTTGATACTGAGGGGGTGTCCGAATCTCGGCGTCGGTCTTGTAAACGGGTGTCCACCGCGTATAAGTCATTGAATTGTCGCATTTGTCTTCCAAACAAGACGACAATGCGGTGGCAAACAAAGCGAGCAGCATCAAAGGAAGCAGGAAAGTCTTTTTCATTTTTTATTGAATTTTAATAGTTGAAACGAAGGATGATTTGCTAAAAACGTTGGTACTGATTTAAAATGTATGCTGTTTTTTTACGAACGTTTTGAACTTGTTTCTTACGAAAATATATGCTTTTATGATGCCATAATGCATATCGTCT
>JAYSRS010000584.1:0-8911 GCA_043720935.1 Saprospiraceae bacterium | reverse complement strand
AAGACGCCCTTTGGAAGAAATCTATCGGGCGTCTTTTGAGCGTAGCGAAAAACAGCCCGTTTAAAATCTGAAAACATATAAAACGCACTACTCAGTATAAAATCAAAAAAGCCTTAGAAACGAACGTTTTTAAGGCTTTTCTGAAGAATTTAAAGGCATAAAAAATGTAAAACTGTTCCAACAATAAAGACACAAGTTGCCAAAACGATGTATTTATTGTTGTGTTTAAAGAAGATAAATTGTTCAATCGTTCGGCCTAACCAAAACAAACCCATGCCAATTAAAAGCGTTTTACCCAATCCACTTTGCATCAATTCTTGCGGAAATCGGTAGTAAATAAACGCCATTAAAAAGCACATAAAAATGATGCGTAAATTCAATATTTGCATCACCGCCCGATTGGTAAAACTCAATTTTCGTAGTTCAATGGGCCAATTAAACAGTCGCCAAAAACCAATGTGAAAAATGGCAAAGGCTAAATAATAAACGCTGCAAGCGTAAAAAAGGGCTATTTTATCCATTTTTTAATTGTTTTTAATTCAAAACAGGCAATTCTAAATATCCCCTAAACTCTTTATCTTCTGCAAATTCCATATTCGTAAAATCCGTCACGACATTATATAACGTATCGCGTTCAATCGGTTCACGTCCGACGCGGCGAATCATCGTTACGAGGTCGCGGGTCGAAAGGGCAGGGTGTTGTTCTTCGCTACCTGCCATTGAATAAATTTTAGTCGTGTCGTCAATCGTTCCGTCAATGTCGTCAACGCCAAATGACAAGGCAATTTGAGCCGTCGTTTGGCCAATCATGGGCCAATACGCTTTAATATGGTCAAAATTGTCGAGATAAATGCGGGAAATGGCGTAAACTTTCAAGTCTTCAACGGTCGTTGATTCTACGATGTGCGACATTTCGTTGTCTTTATTTCTGAATTTCAAAGGGATGAACGTTTGAAAACCGCCCGTTTTGTCTTGGAGTTCACGGAGTTTTTCCAAATGGTCAACGCGGTGTTCGTATTTTTCGATGTGACCATACAACATTGTTGCATTGGAACGCATTCCCAAGTTGTGCCAAATTTCGTGCATATCCAACCATTGTTCACCCGTACATTTGTCGTGGGCAATTTGTTGGCGAATGTCAGGATGGAAAATTTCCGCACCGCCGCCTGGCAATGAATCAACGCCCGATTCTTTCACCAAACGCATGCCTTCTTCGTAACTCACCTTAGCTTTTTTGAAAATGTAATGATACTCAACGGGCGTCAATGCTTTGACGTGCAACTCGGGGCGGTGCGCTTTTATTTGTTTGAAAAATTCCAAATAAAACTTCAAATCGTATTGTGGCAACACGCCGCCGACGATATGCACCTCCGTAACGGGTTCGCCGTCGTATTTCCGCACGATGTTCATCATGTCTTCCATCGTGTATTCCCAAGAATCTTCGCCGCGTTGCTTGATGAGACGCGAATAGGAGCAGAACTTACACGTATATATACATAGGTTTGTAGGCTCGATGTGGAAATTGCGATTGAAATACGTTTTATCACCATTTTTACGCTCCCGCACAAGGTTTGCGAGTGCGCCGAGAAACGGCAAATCCGCTTTTTCAAAAAGCAGCACCCCCTCAGTATAAGTGATGCGCTCGCCGTTTTTGACCTTTTCGGCGATGGTTCTAAGGTCGTTTGATAGACTTTTATCGTTCAGAATAACTGAAATACTCCCGTGACTTTTCATTGTTTGATGCTTTTTTAAATTTAAAACACGTTGAGAAAATCTTTTACGGGCGAACTTTTATAAGTGGTATTTTTCATTCCCGAAGGGAATCTATGTTTATAGAAAAATATTAAGGTGTGTTTCTTAATCCCGAAGGGATTGTATGTAAAAACACAGTATTGACATACAATCCCTTCGGGATTCAAGACAATTTTTACTTTTGTTTTCTATAAACATAAATTCCCTTCGGGAATGAACTACCTAATTAATCAACGCCCGATTCTGTAATGTTTCCTAACATCGTGCAAAACTACAACTTAAACACCGAAACGAACTTTCAGTTTAGATTGAAAGTTGAATAATTTGAGAAAAAGAATTGTTTCTACGGAAATAAAGTGAAATGTATTGATAATGAAGATTTTAAAGCAGTTGATACGCGTCGGAGGCGTGGGTAAAAAAGAACGACCAACTTTTCGCCCACTTCATCCAAAGCAAGCTACCAAGACAGCCGTTCCGTAGAATGGGCTTTTTTCCTATTCCGTGTTTTCGTTCCGATGAATGAACATTGGTAACAGGGCAATTTTCTGTTCAATTGACGACATTCTCTTGTTTTATCGGCGTTCAAAACGTGATAAATATTACGCCAATACGCTTAAAGACGTACTTTGTGTGCGACCAGAAGCGGCCAAACGGTCTTGCTCAATCATTTTGGCAATATCATCCATGCTTTCCAAAACACCTTTCATTTCCATTAAATAAGCCTTCGATGAAAATGAGCCTCTTACCATCATCCTATCGGGCGTATTCAAGTTTGACAAGGAAATGATAGAGTCATATTTTTCGTTAATATAAACCCGCGCATGAGGTTTCATCACTTTATGATAACCCAAACGCAATAAGGCGTTCTCAAATTCTTGGTAGGAAACTACCATATCTTTATAAATACCGATTCTTTCCATGTTAATTATTTTTAATTTTTCTATATCGCTGAACTATTTTATCCGTAAATACATTCTCCGAAGGGATGTAAATTCTTACAAATTTAGTAATTTTTTTCAAAGCATCCCGATTTTTTTCAAAATAAAGAGACAAATCTACCCAATAGGCGGATTCCTTTTGGGCATCATAAACAATAAAAATAAAAGGATCGTCACAGTCAAGCCATAATTCTAAATCCCTTTTATCCAAATCGAAAACAATAGCCTTCTTCGCTTCTGAATATTTAAGATGGTCTGTCGATTTTAATTGGATTTGGATTGTTCCATTTTCGTATTCCCCATTTTCATTGTAGGTATTGATAAAAGCATCATAGCCATAATCATATCGGTGATGTTGGAGTGTGCAATGTGCATACAGCACTTGACGCTCAATATAGTTTAGTCCAAAATCTTCTATGAAATGCTGGCGTGTTCGCTGTTTTCTCATATTTTCCCCCTTATTATATTGTCTTGTTAATAGTTACATGTTTTAAAAATAAATAAATTGAGTTGTTAGCTATGTTATTCTTGGTGAAAATAGACCTTTAATTGAATAATAAAACAATTTTAAAAATAAATTTTTAAAATTAAAAACAATTTGATTTAATTAATATAAGAAAAAAGCAATGCTTATACTGAGGGGTACAAACCCGTCTAAATCCTATCAATCCTTAAAAATCCTGCATATTCTAATTCAAAAAAACGCGCATTTTAATACCGTTCTAACATTCGCCATATCTGATTAAATGTACTTCGCTGCTTCGCTAGCGCTTCGCAAGCTACGTACATTCAACAAGATATAGCTCAATTTTTTTCTTTTTGTGCTCAAAATTAGGACAAACAACAAAATGTCTCACTGAAGGGAAGAACACACACGAAACCCTAAGAAGTGGTAGCGGAGCGTGGGCGTGCTGTTGAGGCGATTCGCGGCACGGCAATTCGACGCACTATTGCTCCAACCGCCGCCACGGAACACGCGGTAAGACCCCGTATAGTCAGATACGCCACTACTGCCCTGATAGCCTTTGTACCAATCACTGCACCATTCCCACACGTTGCCAGACATATCGTATAAGCCAAAACCGTTGGCGTCGCGTTCACCAACAGGGTGCGTTTTGCTTTCACTATTCTCACTCATCCAAGCGACAGCTTTAACATTGTCGCTACCAGAATACTTGTAAGACTGTCCGCCTTTCGCAGCAAATTCCCACTCTGTTTCTGTTGGTAAGCGGTATTTTTTACCCGATTTTTCAGACAACCAAGCACAATAAGCATTGGCATCGTCCCAACTGACATTGATAACAGGGCGTGTACCGCGTCCCCAACCTTCGTCTTTGGGTTTTTCGTGCCCTGTGGCCTCACAAAATGCGTCGTATTCATTAAACGTCACTTCATATTTTGACATAAAAAAAGTGCCGACATTGACGGTATGAATGGGTTTTTCGTCGTTATCTTCGTTACTGCCCATGCTGAATGTGCTGCCCGTGAGGTATTTCATAGTGAAGTTCCTGCCCGTTTTGGTTTCAACATAGTCCTTGCCTACCGGCAACGGACAACCTCTATTGCTTCTTTCGCCATATTCATAAGGGCAGGCATCTTGTGGGTCGATGATGCCGTCGCCGTCTGAATCTTTGGCAGGTTCATCGCGTCTTTCGCTTGTAGGGTTAAAATAGAAATCACCTTCCAAAGAGGAATTTTCCCACGGTGTTTGACCTATCCGTTTGACTTCACGCCTAACTTGCTTAAACATATCTTCAATTTTGATATTTGGCACTTTTATAGCGGTTTTTAACGCCACCGTGTAAGGCGAATTTCTGCCTGTACCATCGGATGCTGTGGTGTAAGGGGATGTCGCAAAGGCAATGTAAGTACCCGTTGGCACTTTGCTCGGCTGTGCCAGGCCGCCGCCTGTGTTGCGACTGTACGAAAAAGGGTTATTTCGACAAGCATCTAAAATAACAATGTTGGTGCCCGCATTGGCTTGCTCCAATTGATCCATCAAAAATTTGAGAGAGACGCAAGCCGCTTGCACATCGGCAGGGCTTTGAGAATTGGCATCCACAGGCACTATCCAATTGTCGTTATTGACCTGCAAACCATGCCCAGAATAGAAAAACAAAGCAACGGCATTTTGTCCTTTCGCTTTCTGCGCCAAACGTTTGATGGCATTGTTACTCGCAACAAGACCTGCATCGGTTAATGTTTCCACTTCAAAACCCAATGTTTTCAAAGTTTCTGCCATATCAACGGCATCATTGATAGGATTTTTTAAAGAACTAACGTTTTGGTAAGCATTGTTGCCCATCACCAAGGCATAGCGTTTTTCAGTCGAAGGTGCTGTCACACCACCGTTATTGTCAGTTACATATAAGCCGCGTGTTTGGGCAGATGCGAAGATGTTTAAAAGGCTCAAAAAGCCTATGAGAATAAGGGTCTTTTTCATTTTTTAAGTAGTTTTAAACGTCGTCGAGGTTTTAAACCTCGACGACGTTAATTATCGACGTTAATTATTGCTATTAATTATGTGGAATTTCGACAACAATTGGCACAACGAAGCCTGTACCTTGGCTTTTAACTTCAAAACGAATACGCTGATTGTAGTACCTCAAATATTGACGGTCAACCAGCTTATTGCCCATCGTTTTGTAGAGGCGTTGAAAAAAAGTACCTGTTTCTTGCCCCAAACGCTGCGTAATTGCTTGAATATCCAGAGGCTGTTTGGAATATAACAAGCAAAACACATCCGTTCCGCGCACATTGTCCATTTGGATGTACTTCGTTTCGGAAGGTAACGCGACTTCATTATTTTTATAATTCAAGGCAGGGCTAATCGTCGGTTTGTAAGGAAACAAAACGACGGCTTGATTGGTATTGTCCATCGCCATCGCATAGACATACGCGGGTTCGTTGTTGCGGAGATAAAGCCGAAATTGAGTCCCCTCAGTATAAGCCTTGTCCATGCGGTAGGCGATGAACTTGCCCGTTGCCCAATTGGGGTCAGGCTTAAAATTGTTAGGATTGACCGACGGTTTGGGTTGCACCAATGGTTGTGGTTGTGGCGTCGGGCTTGGTGTCGGATTGTCGTTATCAGGTACAAAAAGCCCACGAATCTCCTCAATAGAAGTATTCATCGGTGTACCATTTGCCAAAACGAAGCGTAAATCGCCCGAAAAATCGTAGTCTTTTGTTGTTGGCTGCGGATTCGGCTGCGGTTTTGGGCTTGGCGGATTGACCACGACAACGGGTTTTGGCGGCTGAATGTTGTTGATTAATTCAAAACCATATTTTGTCCAATAGGCATAATCGCTGTATTTGACCCATACGAAACCGCCGTTTGCCCACGCGGTACTCCAACTATTGAGTATCTCGAAAGCACCGCCGTATTTGTTGTCGTCATAACCAATAACGCACAGTGCATGACCACCGAGACTTTGGGAAATAGTCTCAGTGGGCGACCACAATTCACTCTGCACTTTCTCAAAAGATTCGGGTACTAACATACCAATTGCGACAGGATTACCTTCGGCAAGCGATTTTTTAGTGGCTTGAATTTTAATTTGTGCAGGGTCATAGATGTTAAACAAAGTTGCAAAAGCATCAATTTTGTAATTATTGGCTGTTGCAAACAAGCTGCTCGGCACGGAAGAAGGGCAGGCTTGCGAGAAGTCTTTTTTGAAAATGTCGCCTTTTGTTTTGATAAAATTGAGGGCAATCTCCACGCGTGTGCCTTCTTCGCAAGTATTGTCGTTGGGTTTAACGCTTTTATAGACAAAATCGGGCGAAAAAGCGTTTTGCGTAATCACCGTCTTGTCGGTTTGTTGATTTTGTTTAGCCCACAAAATCGTCCGCGCCGCATAGCTTGTTGCCCAACCGACACACGTGCCATAAGGGTTTTGATTGCCGGGCGAAGGGCAGTACATTTTGAGGGAAGCACTTGACGGTATCGCGCCGTAAGAGCCGCGTGTCAAGGGTGCTTTCATTTCTAATTTTTCGTAGGCATCGTCGTCGAAAAGCAAACCTTTTGAGTAGGTTTGTGAAGACACGATAAAAGGGAATAGGCAGATGAAGCCCCAAAGGAGTCGTTTCATGCGAGCAACGGTAATTTTATGGTAAATAAAAAGATTTTAGCAAAGGTAAGATGCAACCATTGAGCTTTTTGCATACCGTATGGTAATTTATTTACAGCTAAAAAGGGAAACAATTATTTTCAAATAGACCCCCTCAGTAAAAACGTTAAAAAGCCTTGAAAACGTATAGTTTTCAAGGCTTTTGAGCAATTTTTACCATTCAAAAGTAACGATTTTACGATTTTTTTGATAATGACATAAAGCGCGTGTAACTTTGCTCTATTGAAATTTGGTAGTTATTTCACAATAATAAATTTTTGTACAATGACCGTTACGATTCCCAACATCGAAGCACCTATCTTAGAAACGGTGCTTTCTTTTCTTCATCAAAAAAAAGTGCCGTTTACTTTAAATGATGAAGATGCCCTTCGCACCGAGGCTATCCGTGAACGGTTGCGCTTAAAATACGTCGTCAATGGCGAGTGGGCAAAAATGGACGACGGCGACCGTCAAGACGCCGCTTTGCTTGAAGGTATGTTGTATGACAAAGAACAGCCCGATTATGAGGTCTATTCCGAAGCAGAAACAAAAGATTTTTACACCAACTTAAAAAAACAACTCCATGCGTTAAAAAACGTTAAAAAGCCTTGAAAACGACGTGTTTTCAAGGCTTTTTAACGTTTTTACTGAGGGGGTCTATTTATTCTGTTTCATAGTAATTCAAATCTTTCCCAAACGTTTCTTCCAAATTGAAAATGGCAATAAAGCCAAAAACCAAGGTAACACCGCCCACAATCAGCGCACTTTGCACCGTCCCGCTCGTTGATTCCAACATTTTATAAACTAAAGTGACTAAAATGACAGAGCCGCGAACGAAATTTGGAACGGTCGTCGTGACGGTTGCGCGGAGATTTGTGCCGAATTGTTCGCTCGCAATCGTAACGAAAAGACCCCAATAACCCGTCGCTACGCCGAGAATGAAACAGAGAACATAGAAAGTTGAGCTTGATAAGTTATTGGTAAACAAAGTCATACACATAGAAATAAGTGTAAGGGCTAGATAAATCACAACAACCTTCTTACGACTTTTCAGAATTTGGCTCAACGTCCCCGCAATAACGTCCCCGACGGTCAAGCCTATGTAGGCATACATGACCGCATCTGCCACGCCGACCGTACCGAGAACGCCCGTTGCGGCAGCAAATTTTGGCGAAAATTTTATCATAATGCCTAATACAAACCAAATAGGAATACCAATCAGAATGCACATCATGTATTTTTTAAAACGTACAACGTTGGTAAAAAGGGCGAAAAAATTGCCTTTGGATACCCCCTCAGTATTTTTGAGATTATCGAACATACCCGACTCAAAAGTGCGAAAACGTAGGAAAAGGAGCATCAAACCAAGCCCGCCGCCTATGAAATACGCCGTTTGCCAAGCCACGCCGCTTTTGTTGACGTAAGCCGCCGCGACTGCTCCTAAAGCACCCGTTCCGACGATAATCAGCGTGCCAATGCCACGTGTTTCTTTGCTCATGATTTCAGAAACCAAGGTCACCGCCGCACCCAATTCTCCCGCCAAACCGAAGCCTGCGAGGAAACGCAAAACGCAATAAGTCGGAATGTCTTGAACGAAGCCGTTGGCAAAATTCGCTAGGGAATAGAGCAAAATTGAGCCGAAAAGGATGGATTTTCGTCCAAATCTATCGCCCATGATGCCCCAAACCAAGCCGCCGACGAGCATACCGCCCATTTGAAAATTGAATAAAACGTAGTCGTAATAATACGTAATTTGTTCGGGTGAGAGGTTCAAACCCGCCGCACCAAGGCTTTGTTTGCCAATGATGTTGAACAGTTGAAGGTCAAAAATGTCCACGAAATAGCCCAATGCGGCAACGATAACGGTGAACCAGACGTTGGATTTTGATTGATTTTCCATAATGTAATCGGCAGGTTTATTTGCCGTATTTGTTTAATTTTTTAATAAAACATTGAGTTGCGTAGGGCAAATGAACAACTTTCCCTTGGTATTTAATCGGATTGTGGGCAATTGTGTTACTTTTTTATTGCTGCGGGTTTTGTCGTAACGGGTTTTGTCATTCAGTAGGAAACTCTATTGTGTGTGTGCTTTAAAATGTACACAATAGAGTTTCC
>JAYSRS010000583.1:0-3137 GCA_043720935.1 Saprospiraceae bacterium | reverse complement strand
TTTTGAGTTGTACGCAACTCAAAACCCAAAACTCAAAACTCGCACCTAACGGGAACGTTCTCGACATTCTTCTCATAAATCAGTCGTTCTTGTTTTAGTTTTGTTGACGGAAAGCCTAACGCGGGTTTGAAACCCGCGTTAGGTTGATGCGCTCATCTTTTTAAATAACAACAAGATTTATGAAAAATATTTACGGCCTTTTCCTTTGTCTATTTCTCTCGACAAACTACGCACACGCCTACGATGTGACCGTCGCCAAAGACGGTTCGGGTACTTACACCACCGTTCAAGCGGCGGTTGATGCTGCACCGACGGGTCGAACGACGGCCTACACGATTTTCATCAAAAACGGCACGTATAAAGAGATTATCAACGCGCCGAGCAACAAACCTTTTCTCCAATTTATTGGCGAAAGTGTGGCCAATGTCATTTTGACGTATGACAATTACAGCGGCAAACCTTTTCCTAGCGGCGGCACTTATGGCACGTCTAATTCTGCTTCGACGACCATCAATGCAACGGATTTTGCAGCCGTCAATATCACGTTTGAGAACACAACGGGTGAAGCACCGCAAGCCTTGGCGATTAATGTCAACGGTGACCGTTGTGCCTTCAAAAACTGTCGGTTTTTGGGCGGACAAGACACTTTATTGGCCAATGGAACGGGTAGTAAAAGACAATATTTCAAGCAATGTTACATTGATGGAACAGTGGATTTTATCTTCGGCAGTGCCGTTGCGTTGTTTGAAGACTGCACGATTTATCCCAAAACGCGCACAAGTGCGGGCAGTAGCTACATGACTGCCGCGAACACGTCGGCGGGTCAAGCCTACGGATATGTGTTCAAAAATGGCATTATTCAGATGAATCGAGGGGGAACGAGCTATTTTTTAGCGCGTCCGTGGCAAAATCCGCCTTCGGAAAACAAAACGGTATTGCTCAATACTGTTCAATCGGGGTCAATTATTTTACCCGCAGGGTGGTCAATTTGGGATGCCCTTACGAATACCGCGTTGATTACTTACGGCGAATACCAAAGCGTTACGCAAACGGGCGCGGCGGTTGATGTCAGCGCACGGGTTGCGTGGTCACAACAACTCAACGCCACACAAGCCGCGACTTATACGAACGCTAATATGTTCACAACTTGGGACCCGTGTACGACTTACGCGGATATGTGTACAACAACACCTTTGGACATTGCGGTGGCCAATTTGAAAGGCGTCAAAGGCGCGTCAACGTCGGTTTTTACGTGGAATGCAAGTTGGGGCATTGACGGCGTGACTTACGCTTTTCAACGCAGCACGGACAATCAAGTGACTTTCAACCCTCTTTATTCTGTAACAAGTGCGGGGATTTACGACGTGAATTTTACTTATACGGACAACAATCCACCTTCGGGTTCGACGTATCACTACCGCGTAGTCGCTACGAAATCAGGTTTGGCCACGCATACGACAGCCTCGACGCCTATTTCAAGTACGCCGACGATTACAGTAGGTACAGTGGGCAGTTTTTTACAAGGATTGGGGACGCCTTCTTCGGCGCAATATTATGCCTTTTCGGCGGTCAATCTTTTGGCCGATGCCACGATTACGCCGCCCGCTAATTATCAAATCTCCACGGACGGCGGTACAACGTGGTCGGCAGACCCCCTCAGTATTTCACCCGTTTCTGGCACTATTTCAAGCAGAACCGTAGGCGTTAGGCTCAATAGTTCGACCGTAGGCACGTTTTCGGGCAATGTTTTGAATGTCAGTTCGGGCGCGGTTGATGCAAATGTCGCCGTGACGGGAATGGTACAAGCTGACCCTTTGCCAATATCCGTTACTTTATTGTCGTTCCCCATGACGGCGAGCAATGCCGAAGACGCTGCTGCAAGGGCAACGGGCGTCTCAACGGCAACGCCGACTTTATCGCGTTTGACGACTTCTAATGGTACAACCGTAGTCGCTGTTCCCGCTTATTCGATTTTACACGGGCAAGGTTTGGGGCCAGATGCAACGGGTTTGTGGTCAGCCGCATCGGGTGGAACGGGCGGCAATTTGAGCCGTACACATTACGAACAATTCACGATTACAGCCACTTCGGGCTATTCGGCGCGGGTTGATTCTTTGACTTTGAATGCGGCGTTTCATAATACCTCTTCCGTAACAAGGATGGCCGTCGTCTATTCGCGTTCGGGTTTTACGACGGATTCTACGGACATAACGGGCGGCATATTAGGTTCAAATGGGGCAGCTTTGACAACAACAGCGGCATCAGGCATTGGCACTTTTGCGTCGCCAATTTGGCTAACGAATGAAACGGCGGGAACGACTGTCAATTATCGTTTAGCCTTGAACAATGCCACGGGCGTAACGCTTGCGGCGGGGCAAACCTTGACGATTCGGATTTATTTCTGTTGCAGCAGTGGCAGTTCGGGACGTTATGGAAAGATAAAAAGTGTGTTTTTGAAGGGCTTGACGACCACAGCGATACCCCTCAGTATAACGGCCTTTTCGGGCGAAAAAGTCGATAAAACGACCAATAAATTGACGTGGACAACGGCTTCGGAACAAAACAACGCCTTCTTTTCCATTGAACGCAGCGACAACGGCGTGGACTTTAAAAGCATCGGCGAAACAAAAGGCGTGGGGACAAGTTCGACCCCTCAGTATTATGCGTTTTTGGACAACAATCCTTTGCCAAACGTCAATTATTACCGCTTGAAACAAACGGATTTTGATGGAAAAACGAGCTTCTCTAAAATTATTTCGATTAATAACGGTAATGTTAGCAAAAGCATTTTAAAAGTGACCCCCTCAGTAATTTCGGATAATTTGACGGTTCAGATAGAAACGGAAGATATTGGCACATTGCACATCATGGATGCGGTTGGTAAAACAGTTTTTACAAAAAATAAGATAGAGAAAGGTATTTCTACGCAAAACATCTCAACAAATGCGTTGCCAAATGGCATGTATTTTTTGACTTTTATGGCGAAGGATGGACAAACGACGACGCGGTTTGTAAAACAGTAATGTTTTTTTTGTCATTCAGGAATGCGAAATAAATAAAAGCGTATTTTCATACACACTGTTTTTCGCTGCGCGAAAAAGGCGTGCGTGGAGAAAATCTATCGGAGGCAGCTTGTT
>JAYSRS010000582.1:0-8930 GCA_043720935.1 Saprospiraceae bacterium | reverse complement strand
CCTACAAATTTTAGAAGAAGTGGAAGATTTGAATTATTGGGAACGGCATAAGGAGGTTTGATGTCAAATTTCAAATTTATTTTATCCCGATGATTAGGAGTAAATGATTATTTACGGTCGTATTTCAATCTTTCGATTTCTTGAATAACGACTTTACGTGCTTTTATCGCTTCAATGTTGTAAATAGACTTAGGTTGACTGTAACTATCTGACCCATAAGGTATTACACGTAAACGCAATTGACCAATTGATATAAATTTGCCAAGAATGCCGGATTGGTAGCGATAAAAATGGTTCGTAACCGCATTAATTTGTCTTGAAGAAAGTGTTTTGTTGTACGCCGCATTATTAGTCGAAACCGTGTAGCCACCTAAAACGATTTCAATACTTTGCCCACTATTTAACTGTGCGATGAGTGAATCAGAAAAAATTGCTAGATTCTGATAGCCAAACCGAATATGACTATCAAAAAACGACGCTATTTGTTCTGATTCGTCAGCATTCATTTTTTGGTATTCTGCTTTTTTGTTATAATATTGCGTGTACAAATCGCTATAATTGAGGTTTGTAGTCGTCTCACGGGAACGCGGGTCGGGACTGTCGTTATCAAAATACAAAGTAATCGGTAAACCAGTTACTTTGTTAGGCGTTATCGGCGGGTCAATTGTTACTGAATTTTGTTTGTTAGGTGCATTTGCACGCGTTTTTGAAGCTGTATCCAGCACTTTATTTTTATTCTCTTGCTGATTTATCCGATTTTGAAGGGCGTTATTGATATTTTTTAGTCTATCATTTACGGCATTTAAACCCTTCGGTGCGGGCGTGCTTGTATTACACCCTTTTATCAATGTTGAAATACCTTTATATGATGTAGCAATGTAGCCTATTTGATTGCTTGCTTGCAACCGTATTTTAAAGAACGCACCTGTTTTCCCTAGAAAAAATGCCTTATCACCACTCATAAGTGTACCTATCAACGTCCGATTGTCTATGTCAATACTTTTTGGGGTTTCTTTTTGCGTCTGCGTCCTATTGTTCACAGTACGCATATTTTCAGTGCTTAGCGGTTGAGACCTAAATGCTATATTGTTGTAATTAATCATACAACATTCTCCTTCAACAAAGTCAGCGTTGGGATAGATAATAGGGTTTTTAGTTGATGGGGTTTGCAAAAAATCGCCATAACAGTTCTGCGAAATCACCGATTTATCCGCCGCCGTTAGCACCGAATCGCCCCACGACCACGCGTCAATTTTTCTAAAATAATAACACGCCGAATCCGTTTGACCCGCATTGAGCAAGCGAATACCCGCATTCCAACAGGCTTTTGTGAAATTTTTGCAAAAAGATGTCGAATCATATTGCCCGCGCATACCCCTCAGTACCTCGGCCTCAATCGGCTGCGTTTCTATCGAAAAATCGTGTTTTTCAAAATACCCCTTCATTTTATCCATTGCTGCTTCATCAGCAACCAAGGAATCCATAACGGATGGCCCATTTTCGATGGCGTCACACGTAAAATTTTCGACAAAAAGGAAAAAATCGGCGTCGTTGCTGATGCACAAAACTTGCCGTTTGTAGGTAATTTTGAAGCCATTACAATTGTCAACGCGTGGATTATACATTAAAATAATTATAAATATAACTAAACACAACGGCACTTGCCAAACGCCTGTTCGTTGCCAAAACGGCGGACGCGTAAGAGTAGGTGCAACTTGCGGCACATCGGGCTGCAAATTGTCCACAATCGTGTGCAATTCCGAGGTTATTGAAGCGCGTTCGTCGTTGAAGACGGCTTCTTCCTGTTGCGTTTGCGGTGAATTCATTTTATTATTATTATTGCGTTGTAACTCTTCAAGGGTTACAAACCCTTGGAGAGTTAAGCTATTTTCTTAATGCCAATTTCATGCTTTTCAACCGTTCTTGAAGCGGCGGGTTGTCCTTCGTCAATGCCAACAATTCGCCGATAACGGCATCAATTTCGCCATTTTCAAGGCGTCTATGTAGGTTTTTCTTCAAAAAATCAAGGTTGTTTCTGTTCAAACTGCCTTCTTTTTCCGTTTCTTTTTGCAGAATTTCTAAGGCTAAAAAATCACCTTTTTTACCGCCTCTCGTTAAGCCGCGCAATTCATTGAGGTGTTTTTTACGGTCGTTTTCCGTTCCTTCGTTGCGTTGTAAATCATTGACAATCATTTGTAAACGCAATTCATCGAAGGCCACGGAGGCGTTGAAATGCGCGCCACTTTCTTCGGCAGCTTTTTGGGCAGCAACTAGGTTTTCTTGCAAAACGGCGTCCCAATACGTCCGAACGGTTGACAGTACTGAGGGGTGCGTTTTTTCCAAAAAATCCAGCAACGCCCGACGACCCGATTCAGGCATTTTGCCGTCAATAAACCACGATAAACGATTGATTTTGAATAGATTATCTAAATTCACCAACGGCGTATCGGTGCCAAATTGCGGATTCAAATTGTCAATTAAATGGCCAAAAAACAACGTTGCGTCCCAATGCAAAACGGGCGAAACGGCACACGCGGCGAGCCATTGCAACAGCCTATCGTCGGTTTTTCCATTTTTATACGTCGTAAACTCTGCTTCCAAATTCGACCAAATTGCTGCGGCACTTAACTTTTCGGGCAGTATAATTTGCTCAAAATTAGGGTCAACGACGGTGCGCCAACGCCTAAAATCGGGCGGGTCAACGGCTTCCAAAGTTTCGGCCAAAGCGGCCATTCCCTTCAAATTAGCGGGTAAAAGTCGAAATTTAGCGGCCAAAACGCGCGCCGATGCTTTCCACTCGGACGGTGCGCGCGGCGTCAACAAAGCCCGTTGCCGCCAAGTATAAAAAATCGTTATCCACTCGACTGCTGCGCCCGTTGACGCGTCAATCAAGGCCGCCGATGTGCCAATAATCACCAGTCGAGAACTGCCAAAACGATGCGCTAACTCATTGATTTTGATGCCATTACGATACGTTTCGTTCCAACACAACCGCATATCGCCGTCATAAAAAAAGCGGTCAATCAAGACTTCGCTGCGCTCCAATGTTTTATACAACAAATCAAAAACTTGGGCGCGGTGATCATTTACGTCGTGAATGTCAATCAGAAACAAATATTCGTCCGCGTGAGTCGGTTGACGGTAACGAAACGTCGCTAAGCCCCCCCTCAGTATTGTGGCTTTTACGGTGCGTTTTGGGTCAAAAATCTGTTGCTCTCCTTCCGAACGGCGGCGCAATTGCTGCGTAATTTTTGAAAAAACGGCGTCAAAATGCGTTTTTCCTACGTCTTTTATGCGAATTTGATGCACAAACGGCGGCGCGACGTTGGGTTTTCGCGCCACATTTGCGGCGTCTTGTTCGGCCTGTTCGCGGCGTTTTTTGCGCTTACGCAACTGCTGAACGGAGAAACCTAATAACCAAATTACTAAGGCACATAAGCCCAAAGTGGCCCATTTTCGACCCGACATATAGGCGTTTTTCAAAGAATATTCGGTGTGTGGAACAATAATCAGACTTGACAAATTAGGCAGGTGTTCGCGTGATTTTTCGACCAGCCGACCGCCCCAACCGCCGCCTGTTGAGTCGCTTCCCCTATCAATTTTTTGAACACTAAAAACGTGCAATTGCTCATAGCAAGAGTCGTTCGACAAGCAAAAACGAAAATTAAACGTATCTTCCCCTATTGAGAGGGGTTTATAAAAAAGCATTTTTTTTGTTGAATCAGAGGTTAAAATAAGGTTATGCTTTGAATAATCAGGACTTTTAGATAACTTTCGTTCTAAGTGGTCAACTATTTCAGAATTTCTAACGCTTCTCCAATCTGGCTTAAAGTTAGATTTTAACTCTAATTCATATATATCAAAATTTTTGACTGTAAGTGATTTTTCGCTGGGTTGTAAACCTAAAAACGAATCAATGACCTCTTTTTTTCCTGCAAAATCACGGTCAATATCAACGATGTGTCGGAAAATAATTGGGGCAATCGGTTGCGGTTTTGGTTTTGATAATTCATGCACCAACCACACCACGCCAGCCGTCAAAATGAGCAATCCAACAATCCATTTTAGCCATTCTTTCCAATTTTTAAGCGAAAATACTGAGGGGGTGCTTTCGATTTTTTGAAAGTCAAAACTTTTGTAAATGGTGTCAAAAGTGTCGTAAAAATCGCCTTGTTGCTGCGGCGAACCTACAATAATTGGGGCAATCAAGGTCTTTAAATTAGCAAAATCAGTTGTTTCGGGCAACGATTCTACCAAATTGGCAATCCGCAAATGCACATCTACGCCGAGGGATTTGCCCGTCGCTTTGTAGGCGGCAAGCAAGGCAGCGATGAAAGGATATGTTTGCGGATGCGTCATTTTTTTTAATTACATTTTAAACAGCGATTCAGTACCCAAGCCGCCCGTTATCGAATTTAGTGGCTGACTCATCCGATTGACGGCGGCATCCCAAGTGTAGGAAAATTGCCGTTGCCGATGGTCATTTATTTGTTTATTGAAAGAAAAGCAGTTATAAAAACGGAATAACTTATTGACTGTCAATACTTTACCTGATTTTAAAAAACGTTTTGCACCGTCCGAGAAATCGCCCGTTGTAAGCGGAATCATGCCTACATGATTCGGTCGCAAGGCGTAAGAGAGGACGGGCGTGAAGGCTTCGTAATTGAATCGCCACGCCTCATTGATTTTTTTCTCAACAAAACCGCCGACATTGAGCGACGTATTGCATTGATAACCAAAGATATTGTTGCTCGGCAAATTGTACAAACGCCCGTCAAAAGTGAACGTCAAAGCCCCGCCGACATAGCGATGCCACCCCTCAGTATCGTAGTCGCCGACACGTTTATAAAGACCACTCGACACCTGAAAAAGGTTCACACTCGCGCTCGACATTTGCTGCTGTGGCTTCGGTCGCGTCTTCGGTGCAAGCGTTCCAAAAGGCCCCATTGAAAAGGAAAAGGAAAAGTTCTGACGAAAGACAAAATTCTTCTCAATGTGTTGATAACCAGCAGATAACGTAGGCACTAAACCTTGATATAACTGTGGAGAATGCCCCAAATCTCGCACCTTAACGATGGGCAAACTGAACCCAATAAAAAAATAATTACCTCGATTTTCAAGCAAGTCTTGTGCTGTCGAAAAGGTTGATACTAACGAAAAAAATAGAATAAATGGCAAAGATTTCATGTAAAAGATTTCAAATTTTAGATGTCGTAGCAAAACCCAAAAGTACACGCTTTTTTAAAAGGCCACAAAAAACATAAAATTTTGTCATGAACTAGGCGTTGGAACACATTTTTTAAAACCTAAAGACCCCCTCAGTATTTTGAGCGTTTGAATGGTGAATGGTAGGTTTGGGATTCCGAAAACAAAATTCAATGCTCAAAATCCACTTTTCACCTCAATTTTTGTTAAATTTATTAAAAAAAACGTAAAATACAAGGAAAAAGCGGTGAGAAATATGACTTTTGCGGTTAGAAAAAAAGCCCTTGAACGGGTTGCGTTCAAGAGCTTTTCTGTTTTAATACCTATGGTTTTTCCAAGTTAAGCGGACAAGATATTTGCCTCGTTTTTTTGAAAAAAAGCATGATTTTTAACGGCGTCCATGCTTTTATTTTTTCATAACATTAGGCATTAGCCGCCACTCTTTGATGCAAAAAAGGACTCGTAAGTATTTTTTCAAGTTGCTTACCAATGTCAGTATAATCGCCGCCTTCGGGCAATTTAGAGACTGATTTTCTGATTTCGCCAAGGTTTTCATAGATAGTGTCAATCCATGCTTGCCAAGCGATTTTAGCATCTTCGCCGCTTAATTTAGCGTAAAAGACGCGCCATTTAGCGTCAAAAACGGCACCGTCTTCGTCAGTTTGAAGCCACATAAATTCGTCCATAAGGACATCGAGTTCGGCTTTTGTTTTAATATCCATGATTTTTTATTTTTAAATTCGTAAACCTAATTTTCTTTGTGTCATGATGATTTCATCAAGGATGGCGTCTCTCATAACATAAATAGTGTGAAAATCTTTCTGTTCGATAAGCTCTTTTTCATAAATGACTGTAAAATGTATTTGCTGAAACAGCGATTTTAAGCGAATTTCCGAACTTCGGCGTTCTTTTTCATCCATAGTGGCTACTTTTTTTTGATTGTTCGTACAAAAGTATAACTTTCTTTTGACACTAACTACCATAGCGACTCATATTTATTTCACTTATTTAATGTAAAAACCATGCAATTATTCGACGTTTATCCGCTGTATGACATCGAACCCGTTGTCGGCAAAGGCGCGACAATTTGGGACAAAACGGGGGACGAATACCTCGATTTTTACGGTGGGCACGCCGTTATTTCCATCGGACACGGGCATCCGCATTACGTTCAGAAACTGACTGAACAAATCGCAAAACTCGGTTTTTATTCCAATTCAATTGTCAATTCGTTGCAATATGAATTGGCGAACAAATTAGGCCGACTCTCACAATGCGATGATTATCAATTGTTTCTGATAAATTCGGGTGCGGAAGCGATTGAAAATGCCTTGAAATTGGCGTCGTTTCACAATGGCCGAAAAAAAGTGGTGGCCTTCAAAAAAGCCTTTCACGGGCGCACATCGGCAGCGGTGAATATCACGCCCGACCCCAAAATGACCGCGCCGATTAACGCTGGTTTCAAGCGAGAATTTCATGATTTGAACAATATCAACACCGTCAGCGAATCCATTTTGAAGGGCAACGTGGCGGCGGTGATTGTGGAGGGCATTCAAGGCGTCGGCGGCATTCACGTACCTGACGGCAATTTCCTCCGCGAAGTGCAAGCCTTGTGTCACGCAACGGATACAGTCTTGATTCTCGATGAAGTGCAGTCGGGTTTTGGCCGTTCGGGGCAGTTTTTTGCGTTCCAAAATCACGCGGGTGTTCAACCCGATATTATCACGATGGCCAAAGGCATGGGCAACGGTTTTCCCGTCGGCGGCATTTTGATTCACCCTAAATTCAAGGCAAAACACGGCATGTTAGGGACAACTTTTGGTGGTTCTCATGCGGCTTGTGCGGCGGCAATTGCGGTGTTAGACGTCATAAAAGACGAAAATTTGATGGAAAATGCACGCATCGTCGGCGAATACGCGCTGGAACAATTGAAGCAAATCGAAGGCGTCAAAGAGATTCGCGGCTTGGGTTTGATGATTGGCGTCGAGTTCCATTTTCCAACGGCGGCTTTGCGGAAACGCTTGGCTTTTGAAGAAAAATGCTTCGTTGGCTCATCGTCCGAAGCTAATACGATTCGCCTTTTGCCGCCTTTGTGCGTTACGAAAGCGGACGTTGATACGCTTATTGCGGGTCTGAAACGGGCGGTTGCGAAGGAGTTGACGAAAGCTTAAATTGTACAGTTCAACGTCGTCGAGGTTTTTAACCTCAACGACGTTTTTAAATATTTTCATTAAACGACATTTAATACCCCCGCCGTCGAACGTTAATAGGCGGCTTTTAGTACCCCTCAGTATTTTTTGATTTTTTTTGATTTTCAACAATTTAACAATGGCATTTTGTGAGTTTTGACCCACGGGCTTCTGCAAATAAATTTGCAGGGACGGGTGCAAATAAATTTGCAAATACAATCACGACACAACAAAATGAATCGTTTAACAAAATTTTTTTTTTCGCTTTTTACCCTTCTTTTTGTCTTTTCAAATTGTAATTCTGACGACAACGACCGACCGAAAACGCCTGATGTGAGCGGCATTCAAGTGGCGTTGAAAATCAATCGGTTCGACCAAAAAATGGCCAGTATTGATACCAATAACACCGCCGCCGCCGTTGCCGCAATCGAACAGGAAATGCCCGAATTTTCTTCGATTTACTTTGAAAAAATCATTGGCGTCAAAGACCCTAAGGACTCAATGGGTAAATACCGCAACGAAGTGCGTAAGTTTTTGACCGACCCGACGATGCGTTTTATGTTGGACACAATCGGTAAGGTTTATCCGAATCTCGACGCCGAAAAACGCGAAATTGAGCAAGGTTTACGCTTTTTCAAGCACTATTTTCCGAATAAACCCGTTCCAACGACGCTTTACACCATGCCGTCGGCTTATAATTTTGCCGCCGTTTTGCCGACAGAAAACGCCGTTGCCGTGGGTTTGGATATGTTTTTAGGTAAAGATTATCGGGTATATGAATCGCTCGCTGAATCGGGGCAATATCCTCGTTTTATCAGTCGAACATTTCGTAAAGATTACTTGGTTGACCGCATTTTTGAGTTGCTGATTAGCGACGTTGCAGGTGAACCGATGGGTAATCGGTTGTTGGATTATATGTTACACAATGGTAAAAAATTGTATGTCTTGGATTGTCTGCTGCCCAAAACGCCTGATAGTATAAAACTCAATTATACGACGGAACAAATGAAAGGGCTTTACGCCAATGAAGCCTTTACGTGGGGACGGATTTTGAAGCAAAACCTCATGTATTCAACGAGTTTTAAAGATTTTCAAAAGCTCGTCATGCCTGCCCCAAATGCGCCGATTATTGCCGAAGAAGCTCCCGGGGCAGTTGGCAATTTCCTCGGTTGGCAAATCGTGAAACAGTACATGAAACGGCATCCCGAAACATCGCTCGAAGATTTGTTGAATTTGAAAGACGCGCAAAAATTGTTAGGTGAGTCGAAATATAAGCCTAAAAAATAGACCCCTCAGTAAAAATGTCCTTTTTGACACCGAAACGTCAAAAAGAGCCTTCATTTTTAATACTCAATTTATGTTTTTGAAATACATCTTTTGAATTTATAACTTTATTTTTCGGAATCATCGGTTATTTATCGCAACTGATAAAATTGCTTTAAAATTATTGATAATCAATTAGTTACAACTCGACGCGGGTTTCAAACTGGCTTGTTAAGTTAAAAAAAAATATTCCCCCTATTCTCTTTACTTTTA
>JAYSRS010000581.1:0-3139 GCA_043720935.1 Saprospiraceae bacterium | reverse complement strand
CGCTTTTATTTTTTCAACGTTCCTAAAGCATAGAAAAATAAAAAAATAAAATTGAATGTGCGTAAAATTAGGTACGAAAATAAGACGTAACGTACCTTTACGCTCTTCAAGTTGTAATTTAGTATCACTTAATTTAACAAGACTTATGCTGCACCACAGATTCGTTTTTACCAGAAAAACCCTCGCCGCGCTCTTCATAGGCGCATTTTTTACTTTCATCATTGGCTGCGACAATGGCAACAAAGAAAGCGAAAGTAAGATAAATCAAGAAATTATGGCCGTTCACGACGATATTATGCCCAAAATGGGTGAAGTCAATCGCCTCAAACGCCAGTTGAGTGAATTTAAAGAAGGCGTTCCCGAAGACAATGCCGAGATGAAAGATTCGCTTATCAACGCCATTTTGTTGCTCTCGAAAATGGAGGACAACATGAACGATTGGATGGGTAATTATAAATATCCGAACCCCGACGTGACGCACGAACAAATGATAAAATACTTGACGGGGCAACGCGATACGGTGAAAGAATTGAGCAATGATATTTATTTGAGTATCGGTATTGCGAACGGTTTTTTGAAAAATACGGCGCAAGATACGATTAAAAAGTAAAACAATTTTACGCTCAAAACGCTTTAAGAGTTGGTACTCTTGAAGCGTTTTTTAATGGGTTTGGACTTCAAAGATTTTAAAGATTTACGAATCTTGAAGATTTTGTAAATCTGATACCCCTCAGTATATTGTGCTTTTACCCCATAATTCTTTTCATTTTAAATATTTACAAATTATGATAATTTATATTTCACGTTTTTTACTCGTTAGTTTTCTAACTTCCTTATTTGTTGCTTGTGGCGACAAAGCCCCCTCAAACGCGCCGTTGCCCATCATCGGCAATCGGCTTGGTGTTACGGAAAAAGGGGACACGATTTTTCCAACCATTCCCAATTTCGCATTCATTGACCAAAACGGCGACACGGTTAGAAATGCCGATTTTGAGGATAAAATTTACGTTGTTGATTTTTTTTTCACGCATTGCCCAACGATATGTCCGAAAGTGACGGCCCAAATGTTGCGCGTGTATGAGCGATTCAAGGACTCTTCGGAAGTGCGCCTCCTCGCCCACTCTATCGACCCTAAACGCGACAGCGTGGGCCGTTTGCGTGATTATGCGGATAAATTGGGCGCAAAAGCCCCAAAATGGCGGTTTGTTACGGGTGAACGCGATTCGATTTATAGCATTGCGGACGATTATTTCAGCATTGCGAAGGAAGACCCTAAGTCGCCAGGCGGTTTTGACCACTCGGGAAGGCTGATTTTGGTGGATAAAAAAAGACGCGTTCGGTCGTTTTGCGATGGGACGGATGCGGAAGATGTGAGCCGATTTATGGCCGATATTGAACAGCTTTTGCGAGAAAAATAAGGTCATTCGCAAGGCGAACGCCTATTCCCAACATTTACGACATCTTTATGATTTCGTAAATGCACGCCGCAAGCTCGTATAAAAAAGCCAGCATCACTTACTGCGTGATACTGGCTTTTTTATAAGCAAAACGATATTACTGTACAAATTCAACATAGCACACTGATTCAAACTGATACGGCAAATTTTACACTGATTTTTATCATATATATCTAAAAAATCAGTGCAAATCAGTCTAATCCCTCCAATCTGTGGCCCATGTTGTACAAAATGTATAGTAATATTAAGCAAAACAAGTGATAATAAAACGTTGTGATTGAAACCGCCCGTTTATTAAGGTACGGTTAGTTTTGCCGTCGTAACGGCTTGCGTCGTGAAAATACCGTAACCATTTTTGACATTGGTGTGCAAAATAACGGGTTCGGAGAAAATATTGGTTTGTCTGTATAAATCAAGCGATTTGCGAAACAAATATTGGTCAGCCGTCATTGAACGCAAGTAAAAAGTGATTTTATCGCCTGAACTGATGACTGGATTGTTGTTTTGACCACCCGGCCCACCGCCTCTGCCACCTTTAAATTGGCCACTCCATAAACGCCAAGCAAATGTTTTGTTTTGAAATGTTTTGTCTTGCACCATATTCGATTCGGCAATGTCGTCCAAACTGCCCAACTCCAATTTTTGCACCTGCCCCGTTGCGACATACTCAATCAGCACACTCACCGAGTAGAAGTTCTCATCATTCGCAATATCATCAAACTCCACGACGTATTCGTCCACAATTTTACTCCTTGGTTTGCCATTGAAAATATCCAAAGGGTCAGTCTTGGTCGCGCCGTCTTTGTTGAAGGCAACTTTACGAATTTTAGCCGTTTTTGGCGTGATTTGCGTCGCCTCAACCGTCGGTAAAGTCGGGCAACTGACGCGCAAAGTGTAACTCAAACCCGCCGTTGTGTCCAGCTTGTAACCACCGCGTAGGTAATGAAAACCGTCTTTAAAATAAGGCATTGTCGCCACAACTTTGCCGTCGCGGAGCAATTCTACCTTGGCATTGCCGACCGTATCAATGCGGTTTTGATTGAAATACGTGCCTGTGTCCAAAGCCCCACGGCTTCGGCTGACCATAACGGACAACGAATCTGACCCAACCGACCAATCAGCTTGCATGACAAGTTTGGGTACGTGTGGTGGAACACTAATGTCCACAATGGGTGTAAAATAATCGGCCAATTGCGTTTGTGTACAAGCGGCAAGACTCAATAAACTGAGCGAAAAAACGGTATATCTTAAATTTTTCATCTGCTAAAAATAAAAAAAGGATGAAGGATGAATGATGAATGATGAAGGATGAATGATAAATGATGAATGATAAATACTCAAGGTATTGATTATCAATTGATTGCGAATAGATATTACTTATTTTAAGCAATTACCGCTTTGGAATTTTCAGATTGCGGCGTAGCTGCAAAATCTCGGTAATAATAGGCTCAAAGTCCAATTTTCTATGCGGTGTAACCGCAAAACAATACGTTTAGCGGTTACACCGCATAAAAAAATTGAGCTATCAGAAGTGTTACCAAGATTTTGCAGCTACGGCGCAATCAGACCTACGAATATGACTTACTGATGTTACGCAAGCCCGATAGAGTCGAGCGTTGATTAGTTATATCCTAAATGCGGCGTAGCTGCAAAATCTCGGTAATGCTCAAGCAACAACGACT
>JAYSRS010000580.1:0-8947 GCA_043720935.1 Saprospiraceae bacterium | reverse complement strand
CCCCCCAAAAAACGAACCACATTCCCCCTTTTTTTGCGAGCGAAGCGAGCTTTGAAATTTCCAAAGCGGAAATTGCTGTATTTTGCGATAACTAACCGATTATTCCGATTTAGAATTAAGAATTAAGAATTAAGAATTAAGAATTAAGAATTTGCAATTAATTGATTATCAATTAATTGCAAATTTTCACAAGTTTTCGCTTTTTTTTGTCATTGAGAAGGAAACTCTATTGTGTGTGTCGTGTCTAGTGTTTTTGTCATTCAGAAGGCATCTTTATTATCTGTGAGCGTGTGTTGTTTCGTATTTTGTCTTAAATTAAACAATACAATAGAGATTCTTTCTGAATGACAAAACGCTAGACACCACACAACACACACAATAGAGTTTCCTTCTCAATGACAAAGAAGCCAAGGCGTTGGTACATTTTGTTTTACTAATTTTTGAATCACATTTTTGCACCATTAATTTACGTTACAAATCCGAATTTAAAACCAGAAATTTAAAAGTTTGACATTTGAAGTTTGGTGTTTGACGTGCGTTCAAACCTCAAACTTCAAACTAAATAAACTAATATAGGCTACTGACATGAACAGAAAAGGACTTTTACACGACCGATTGTTATTGGGTTTCACACTCTTTTTGGGCTTTATGGCCTCCGTTTCCGCCGCAAATCCTGCTACTGATACCATTCCTTTGCGCGACCGCAAGGGCGACTATCTCCGTGATTCGGTTGTCAATCCGTTTGACCTACGCGACCCGTCGGCCATTCAAAAAGGTGTCGAATATGACCCCCTCAGTAATCGGTACTACATTACCGAAAAAATTGGTGACGACTACTTCCGAACGCCAACTTCGATGACTTTTGAGGAATATACGCAGTTCAAAGCGAAGCAGCAAGAGCGCGAATATTTTGAAAAACTCGGCGGTTTCAACCGTAAAAATGGCACTGAAAAGGTTGACCCGTTCTCAAAAGTAGATTTTTCGCAAGCGCAAAACAGCAAGCTCAAAATGTTGTTGAAAAGCGTAGGCGTCAACGGCAAACTGCCTTCGGCGGCTAAATTAGACGTTAGAAAACTCGGCGACAACCTCATCGGGATGATTTTTGGCGACCCGCCAACGGTTGATATTCGCCCACAAGGCCAAATTGACTTGACACTCGGCGGCGATTATCGCTACTACGCGAACCCGATTCTACCGACTTTCGCACGGACAACGGGCGGTTTGTTATTCAACATGGATATTCAGATGAACGTAACGGGTAAAATCGGCGATAAGTTGAACTTGAACACGGCATTTAACAATAAAGCCACGTTTGATTTTGACCAAATTATGAAGATTAATTACAATTCGGACGTGTTTAGTGAAGACGACATCATCAAATCTATTGAAGGCGGTAACGTGAGTTTGCCACTGAGGGGGTCGTTGATTCAAGGCTCGCAAAACCTTTTTGGTATCAAAACCGAATTGCAATTTGGCCATTTACGCATTACGGCATTGGCCGCACAACAAAAAAACCGCCGCCAAAATCTCAATGTTCAAGGCGGTAGCCAAGTCCAAAATTTTAGCATTCCGATTGACCAATACGACGAAAACAAGCACTTCTTTTTGAGCCATTTCAACCGCAACACTTTTGAAGATGCCTTAAAAGAATTGCCGCTTATCAACTCCCAATTTTCGATTACAAAAATGGAAGTTTGGGTGTCAAATGAGCGCAACGAAGACCGTGAAGTGCGTCAAATCGTCGCATTTGCCGACTTAGGCGAAGGCGACCGCATCACGAATCCGCGTTCTTTAAACGTCAGAGGCGGTGCGGCAGTTGCTAAGGGTCAACGGCTTCCCGACAATCAAGTGAGTGATTTGTACGACAGACTTTTGAGAGACACTGCACGGACGCGTTCCGTTGGTCGCGTTGTGAATACCCTCGAAGGGATTGATTACAACATGGTTCAAGGACGCGACTTCGTGAAACGCTCGGCCAAAAAATTGCAACCGTCGGAATATACTTTCGACCCCAAACTCGGTACAATCAGCGTCAATAACCTCGACCGTCAACAGATTCTAGGCGTCGCATTTACGTATTTCTACAACGGCAAAGGCCCTTTTCAAGTGGGTGAATTCGCCGAAAACGTGCCGCTTGTGCAAGGACAAGACTCAACAAGCCGCGTGATTTTTACGAAAATGTTGAAAAGTACGATTCAATCGCCAAGCATTCCGTTGTTCGATTTGATGATGAAAAACGTCTATTCCGTTGGTGCTTACGTGACGAATCCACAAGATTTGCGCCTCGATATTTACTACCAAGATGCGAGTGCTGACAAGGCAGAAAAACGGACATTGCCCGAAATTCCTAGAAAACCATTGCTCTCAATTCTGAACTTAGACCGCCTCAATCAAGTCGGCGACCCGCAACCCGACGGACAATTTGACTTTGTGCCTGGCGTTACGATAAACCCTAGAAATGGCCGCATTATGTTCCCCGTTTTAGAGCCTTTCGGACGGTCTTTGCGGACAAAATTGCAGCAAGAATTGGCCAAAGTAGGCTACGACACGACGACAAACGTCTCGACCGCCAACAAATACATCTATCAAGCCCTCTACGATTCGACGCTTTTCCGCGCGCAAGAACAGCAGGAAAAAAACCGTTTCCTCATCAAAGGCTCGGTGAAATCAACGTCGTCGAACCGCATTCAACTCAATGCTTTTGGCTTACGACCTGGGGCAGTGACGGTGACGGCGGGTGCATATCAATTGTTGGAAGGCGTGGATTTTGCGATTGACTACGGGACTTCGACCTTAACTGTTTTGAATTCGGCTTATGTTGCACCGAATATTCCGTTGAATATCAGTTATGAAGACAATGCCCTTTTTGGCTTTCAAACCCGAACAATGTTGGGCTTACGCGCTGATTACTCCGTGAAAAAGAAATTTAATTTGGGGGCAACGTTCATGAATTTATTTGAACAACCGTTCACAGGCAAAGTAAATTTTGGCGACGACCCAATTAATAATAAAGTGTATGGCATTGATTTCAATGTAACCGAAGACGTCCCGTGGTTGACCCGTTGGATTGACAAGATTCCGTTGATTCAAACCAAAGAGCCATCAAAAATCACGTTCTCTGCCGAAGCCGCTTTGTTAGACCCAGGTCACTCGTCGGCGATTAATATTGGTGACGACAAAGGTGGTGTGGTGTATTTAGACGATTTTGAAGGCAGCAGTAGCCCATTTTCTTTGATGGCGCAACCAAATGCTTGGCAATTGTCGTCGATTCCGCAACGGAATGACTTGCTTTTTCCAGAAGCACGCGCAACTGATATTTACTCGGGCGTCAATCGAGCGGGACTGAATTGGTATCGAATTGACCAATTTGTACGCGACAAATCGTCGGATAGAGACAGCCCCTACGCGATTGGGATTGCTCAAACGGAGGTTTTTCCCGCGCGTGATTTGGGCAACTCGTTCTCCAACTTCCTACCGACTTTCGACATTACGTATCGGCCAAAAGAACGTGGCCCGTACAATTTTGACATTAGTAATGGCCACACGAACGCTGGTGGTGTGAATGGTAAACTCTCAGCAGGTGTTCAAGGCGATTTGAGTTTGAAAGAGCCGCAAACCCGTTGGGGTGGCATCATGCGGGGCATAACGCAAACGGATTTTGAAGCGGCGAACGTCGAATATGTCGATTTTTGGATATTAGACCCGTTCCTTGACCCGCGTAAATCAAACGTGGGCGGCAATATGTACCTTCATTTGGGCGACATTTCGGAGGACATTCTCCGCGATAGTCGTAAAATGTACGAAAATGGCTTGCCTTCGCCCGTCAATACGCAGCTCAAAACGGACCCCACAGTATGGGGACGTATTCCACGCACAGAAATTCCGTTGCCTAACTCTTTTTCTGGTGATGATTCGGAACGTCAAGCGCAAGACGTTGGTTTGGATGGTTTGAATGACGTAGAGGAAAAAGCGGCATTCCAAAAATACATTGATGTAATGTCGCCTAATCTGAATCCAACAGCATTGGCGCGTTTGTTAGCTGACCCATCAAATGACGATTTTAAATACTACAATGATGCCGTTGCTTACCCTGGTAGCGAGCCTATTATAACGCGTTATAGCCGTTTCAATGGTGTTGAAGGCAATTCGGCGAACTCAACGGGACAGGATTTGCAATCGGGAACGAACTTACCCGATGCCGAAGACATCAACCGTGACAATTCATTTGAAGAGAACGAAGCGTATTTTTCGTATAAAATTCCACTCAATCCTTCAAGTTTCAACACCGCCACAAATCGGTATTATATTGAAAGCATTACGCCCGATAATGGCGGCTCGATTGCCCCGTTTGCGCGGCGCAAATGGCACCATTTCCGCGTGCCAATTGACGCTTTTGACTCGCGTCATGGCCAAATTACGGACTTCCGTAGCATCCGTTTTATGCGCGTTGTGATGAAAGATTTTGAAGAAGAAACGACCGTTCGTTTTGCCAAAATGGACTTGATTCGCAATCAATGGCGCCGTTATAAGCGTCCGTTGAGCCGCAAAGCAAGCTGTACGGACAATGGCGTTGACCGCACAGGTGTTGAGCTTTTAGCCATCAGCGTTGAAGAAAACAGTCAGCGAACACCATTCAATTACGTATTGCCTCCTGGCATCGAGCGTCAGCAATTGGCCACGGCTTTTGCGGCAAATGCGCGTCAAAATGAGCAATCTTTGGGGATTCGTATCCTCAATTTGCAGCCGTGTAAGTCGAAAGCAGCGTTCAAATTGTTCAGTTCTGACTTGCGGATTTACGACCGTATCAAAATGTTTGTTCACGCTGAATCGGGTGAGGGGACTTTTTTGAATGGCAAATTGAACTCCTTTATGCGCGTTGGTGCTGATTTTGAGAACAATTACTACGAATATGAGATGCCGCTTGAAGTGTCCGACCCGCAAAAAATTAGAGGCGTTTTGTCCTCGGGTGGTACATCAAGCCAATATGCAAACGAAGTATGGTTAAAAAACAACACGTTTGACTTTGCTTTGAGCGTGTTTACAAAGGCAAAATTGGAACGCAATGCTAAAAATATTCCATTGTCAGAACCCTATACCTACGTTGACCCTGAAAATCCAACGCATAAAGTGACGGTGAAGGGCAATCCCGACATTGGTTTGGTGAAAGGCATTATGGTCGGCGTCTCGAACAACGACCCGAGCCAAGGAACGCACGATGTCGAATTGTGGATAAATGAGTTGCGTTGCACGGGTTTGAACGAAAACGCGGGTGGCGCAGCTTTGGCGAGAATGGACGTAAAAATGGCCGATTTTGGCAATTTAGCCCTTGCAGGAAGCTATTTAGGCATCGGTTATGGCTCGATTGACCAAAAAGTGCAGCAACGTAGCCGCGAGCAAGTGACGGAATACAGCCTCAATGGCCGTTTTGAATTGGGCAAGTTTTTCCCTCAGAAATCGGGGATTCACATTCCGTTTAATATTCAACATTCTAACAATACGCGGACGCCTGAATACGATCCGTATGACTTAGACTTGAAATTAAAAGATAAAGTGAACGCCGAAACAAACGGTGACAAACGCCAAGAAATCAAGGATGCCGCGCAAACGGTGCAAGTTATCAACGGTTTTTCGTTCGACAATGTGCGTAAAGACCGCACGAATGCAGAACGCAAACCTGCCCCGTGGGACATTGAAAACTTCTCGGCGTCGTATTCTCAAACGAGCGTTGACCGTCAAGACCCGCTCGTTTTGTCGGACAATAAACAGAGCTACAAAGGCAGTTTGGACTATCAATACTCCCGAGAACCGCTTTATATTTCGCCGTTTAAAAAATTGATTAAAAACCAAAAAGTTGAGAAATATTTGAAGTTATTTACAGAAATGCACTTCAACCCAATACCAAATACGGTCGGCGTGAACACGATTTTAGACCGTCAAGTCAATACAACAACGTACCGTTTTTCAGGTGAAGATGTCGCTTTCAACACGTTCTACGCACGGCGTTTCAATTGGGATAGAAACTACAATTTGCAATGGGATTTTACGCGCAATTTGAAGCTGAATTTTGATGCTAAAAACGTCGGTGTCGTGGATGAGTTGAACGATTTTAACGATGGCGACCCAACGCCCGAAGACCAAAAACGCGCGTTTTTGAACAAAAACCTTAGCAATTTTGGTAGAACTAAGCGTTATGACCAAAATATCAACGTCAATTATACCGTGCCGACGCGCTTGATTCCGTACTTGGATTGGGTGCAAATTCGGGCAACTTACGGCGCAAGTTACGGTTGGGAAGCAGCCGCTTTGGGCTTAGAGCGCGTGGGGAATAACATCAATAATAAGCAAAATAGGCAGGTGAATGCCGACTTGAATTTCACATCGCTTTACAATCAAATTAAATATTTCAGAAAAATTCAGACGCCCATTTTTGCCGCAGAAGCACCTAAAAAGCCGAAGCGTCCGAAAAAAGGTGAGTTGCCGACCCCCTCAGTATTGAACGAAAAAACGGCAGGTGAAACCGCCGAAGGTGATGGAAAAGATGAAAAAGGTAAGAAAAAGAAGCGCAAAGGCGATGAATACGAGCCGAGTATAGCTGAAAAAGTGGCCATTCGTCCGTTTTTATTACTCCGCAATGCACGATTCAACTATACAGAATCTTTCAATTCTTACGTCCCAGGCTACTTGCCCGAGTCGCGTCAGTTTGGTATGTCCGACCTCTCGAAGCCAGGATGGGACTATGTTTTAGGCTATCGCCAAGCGGATGACAGTTGGCTTGACGATGCAGGCGCACGGTCTTGGATTTCACGCGACATTGCCCAAGTACGGCCTACGTTGAACAATTATACGCAGCAACTCGACGCTCGCTTGACCGTCGAGCCGTTCCAAGATTTCCGCGTGGACATTGATTTGACGAAGAATTTTACGAGCAATAGGTCGCAAGAGTTTAGAGACACAACCGAGCGCGGAACGGGTGGTTTAGTCCATACAAATCGGTTTGAAGACGGGTCTTACACGGTGTCCTACTTTACGCTTAACACGATGTTTTCGGATATTAAAGGCGTTTTACAACAGTTTTTAGACAATCGCCCCTTGGCTTCACAGGCGTTGAGTCCGAACGGAGCAGCGCATCCCGAGGCACAAGGCTACAAATTAGGCTATGGCCCAACGAGCAACGATGTCTTGATTCCTGCATTTATTGCGGCTTACACGGGTCGAGATATTAACAAAACAATCGTTGGCGGTAAGTACAATTTGTTCAGCGAAATGCCTTCTGTCAACTGGCGTTTGGCCTACAACGGCCTAGCAAAATTGCCAGGATTGCGTAATACATTCCAAAATATCAGCATTACGCACGGCTATAAATCAACTTTGACGACGAGTTCTTTCCGCACGTCACCGTTCTACGACCCTGCAAGTCCGCAAAAAACGCGGGTTGAAAACAAGTATGATTATTATCCACAATATGATATTCCGTCGGTTGTCATTAGTGAGCAGTTCTCACCGCTTTTGGGCATTGATGCATCCTTGAAATCGGGGGCAACTTTCGGGGTTCAATACCGCAAAAGCCGTAATTTGGCTTTGAGTATTTCGGATTCGCGGATGCAAGAATCTCGGGTGTCGGAACTTCAAGTGAAATTTGGCCACCGTTTGAAGAACATTTACATCAGTTTCCTTGATTTTGATATTGAGAAAAAACTTATGTCAAAAGAAAAAGAAAAGCGTTTGAAGGCCGAAGCTAAAAAGAAAAAAGAGGAAGAAGCCGCCGCCGCAGGCCCCGCCGACCCGAACGCACCGAAAAAGAAACGTGAGCCTAAACCCAAAAAAGGCAACGACCTCGTTATCAATTTCGACTTATCGTTCCGCGATGACCAAACCGAAAATCACTTGTTTGGTGCAGGTGCAGACGGCATTCCTTCGCGGGGTTCGCAAACTTTGCGCGTCTCGCCGTCGGTAACTTATACGGTGAATAAATTGTTGGATTTACGCTTTTTCGTCGATTACAACCGCACAATTCCTTACACATCCGCCGCTTTCCCTTCAACAACGGCAACGGGTGGTTTTGTAATTACGTATAAATTGAATTAAGCACCCCCTCAGTATTTTCATTAAAAAAGCCGTCCCGAAGCATTTCGGGGCGGCTTTTTTTGATGGGTTATTGATCAAATTCGGTGGCGTATTTGTTGAAAAAATCGTAATTTTCTTCCGATAAAAAAAAGTTGAATACAAGCATAAAACTCGTATCCAACTTAGATATACCCACAAGGTTTCGTTACTCATATGGATGATTTTAGGGAGTGCTAAGAACTATGGGCAAAAAAGCAACAGCTAAACCAAAATAGCGACCATCATTTTTATAATTCATCACCAAATGTTGATTATTTAGTGCTAATGAAAACTGATGTTGTTGACTTCTTTTACTCTGCGAGTTAGCATCACTAAGGTATGGTTCGCCTTCCTTGAATATTATCTTGCCGAGGCTAACTTTAACCTTACAATCCACAGCTGCACCTAAGCCTGGAAATCTAATAGCATCCATTTCTATAGTTTGCATATCTTTACAGGCGGCTAATAAACTTGACCTAACTGAGCAAAAAGCAGTATCAGCATTGTCACTTAGCGAATCTAAATGTGCAAAAATAAAAGGCTGCGTATGCCTCATATTCTGAAAGTACATAAAATAAGACGTGCTAGCAATTTCCAACGCTATCTTAACATTGTTTTCTAAGTTATTCTTTTTATCAATTTTAAATGGAATAAAAACAATGTCTTGCGGCATTGGATAATCTCCAACCCTCGGATCAAACATGATTACCCCTTCTATAATTTTTATAGAAGATGAAGATAATTGTGCTTTAGGAATGCGAAATAAATAAAAGCGTATTTTCATACACACTGTTTTTCGCTGCGCGAAAAAGGCGTGCGTGGAGAAAATCTATCGGAGGCAGCT
>JAYSRS010000579.1:0-27202 GCA_043720935.1 Saprospiraceae bacterium | reverse complement strand
GCTGCCTCCGATAGATTTTCTCCACGCACGCCTTTTTCGCGCAGCGAAAAACAGTGTGTATGAAAATACGCTTTTATTTATTTCGCATTCCTTAGGATTATACATAATAAAAGAAAATCTAAATGTATAAAAGTGTAAAAATAAATATTTTAAACTTTTTTTAAGTATTCTAAAGATTTACACAAAATATTCAGAGAACCGTTTTTGTAAGATAGAACGCACTAACGTTGAGCTTTTAAGGCTGTACTATTGATAGAATCTTCAACAGTTTTTCTATCAAAATCCTTCATAAACGTGAGGATAAACTGCCGTGTTGCCCCCGCCGTGCTGCGATTTGTGGAATCTTTTTTAACCGCATCAATCCGAAGCACGAGGAACTTTGATTTTTTACTTTTTTCCTTCGCAGGAAGGTTCGGGTTGTGCAAAATTTTTTGGAAATCCACCGCAACCCTTGGAATACTGTCATTTAGCGGTATCGTATCGGCAACCGTCATGTCTTCCCGAAAGATAAAACTGCGGTCAACTTTGGGTTCTTCTGGTTTTGGAGCAGACGGGCTGACCCTCAAAACAAAATAACCGATGATAATCACCACAATCGCGCCCATGACGTACTTAAACGCCCGCTCTTGTTCGGCACTTTTAACAACTTCATCAAGGCTGTTCTCATAACCCGCCAAACGTGTCTGAACGACCGCTTTGTTTTGAGCGATACAATTAATGTGTTCCGCATATTGCAAAATATCAACGGCTACTTTGTGGGCTTTGATGCTCCAACAGGCTTCGGCGAGGTAGAAAAGCGACGCGACATAGCCCGTTCTAAAATCTTGAAAACGGTCGGGCAACCAATTCAGACAGGCCACAAATTGCGACGAACGAAAGGCTTGCGTTTCATCAATTTTAACCCTATCGCGGTGCTTAATACGCGAGGTTAAGGTATCAGCTTGGGCGCGTTGTTGTTTCAAAAAAGTATCAACAAATTGCCAAATATTCCCTACATCATTGACAGTCAATTGATTAAACAAATCATTAGGAAATAATTTGAGATTCGCCGCTTGACCATTTTTAAAACTGTTGAGAACGTAAGCCGTGCAACTATGTACCAAATAAGGCTGCACAAAGGCTTTAAAACCGCCCGACGCGAAGGCCAAATCATCGACAAAAGCGTTTTTATTGTCCAATTTTTGTTTTTCCAAAAAGGCCAAAAGACCGCGATTATTAGCGATTTGACGGTGGTATTCTAGGCTATCGGCATTGCCTAAGCCATCAAATAATTGAATGACATCGTTTTTTGTCATCTCCACCGACCCCCTCAGTATCGTCCCCGTTCGAGACAAATCAAGCTCCGCTAAAAGGCGTTTTTTAGCTAAATTCAAGGTGTTTTTATCCAATTCAGCGGTCAAATCGAGGCCGAGATTGCGAAAAGGAGAGACGTATTGTAGCATTGTGGACATAAATCGACAGCAAAAATGAAGACCTTAGTTATTGAAAGGGCGAAAGTAAAACATTAAGGTTAATTTGTTTGGCTTTTTAGGATAGCTTATTATGACGCATTTTAGGTTTTGGTGAGATAGTTTTTTGCCAAAATACTGCGGGGGTAATTTTGTCCGTAAAATAAATTTTAAGGCCAAAAATAGGTAAAATGCAAGCCAAACTGACACAACAAATGATACACAACACCCCCTCAGTATTTTGGTCATTTCTCAAGCATTTTTCCTCAGATAGACATTTTATTTATAAGATTTTAAATTAATGGTTCAATTTTTGATTGATGGATAACTCTACTATGAGATTCTGTTAATATCTATCAATTTTCAATCAAAACGTTAATTTTTAATAGAATCATGAATCATAAATATCCATTACTCACATTTATTGCTTGCTTAGCCTTCGCCACAAATCTCAATAGCCAAGTCCTTTTTTCTAAAAATAGCGAAAAAAATAGTTCAAAATATCCCGTAACTGAATTGTTCAGTTCGCGTTTCCGCGTGCGGGCTTGCGAGCGATTTTATCTCCAATTTGTCCAAGTTTGCGAAGGGCAACGCTTTAGAGTCGTTGACAGCTTCTACACACAGGCGGGGACGTACACGAATACAACGCGCACCGCCGAAGGTTGTGACAGCACGATTACCACAATCCTCAATTTAATCCCTTCGCAACGCACCGACACGACGGTAACGCTCTGCCTCGGCAAGTGTTTCCGCGTTGGGACGAAATGCTATACCCAAGCGGGAAATTACGCCGATACGCTCAAAACGCGTTTTGGTTGCGACAGTATTATTAAATTAAAATTGAATATATTAAAGCCTGATAGTTCGGAAGTTAATCTCCTACTTTGCGCGGGTGATAGTGTCAAAATTGGGCCCAATACCTACAAAACAGCAGGCAATTATCGAGACACAATGCTCGGCGTTGATGGCTGTTCTAGGTTGTTAAAAATCAACTTAGCCCTTAGAAACAGGATTTCGCTTACACAAAATCCGACGATTTGTAAGGGCGAACGCTTGACAGTCGGCAGCAAAATATATGATAGAACGGGCGTTTATCTTGACACTTTACGCTCGGTGGTGGGTTGCGATAGCTTCATCACAACAAATTTACGGGTGTTAGACACCATCCGAAAAAGCGTGGATTCGATGATTTGTTCGGGAAAAAGCGTCCTTTTCAACGACACGGCGAGAACGGCAACGGGCATTTACCGCACAATTTTTCGCTCTTTTAACGGTTGCGACAGCAGCGTTGTGCTAACGCTAACGGTCACGCCGCCTTTGAGTTCCACTATAAATCTAACGCAATGCTCGGGTAAAAGCGTGACAATCGGCGGCGTTTCGTACAATCGGACGGGTACTTACTCGACTACACTCAAAACATCGGGTGGTTGCGATAGCATTGTAACACTCAATTTACTCGTACCGCGACCACCAAACGCGTTCCAAAACATCACGCTTTGCGCGGGAAAAGACAGCGTTATTAATGGGCAACGCTATAATACAACGATGATTTATAGAGACACGCTGAAAGCCGTTTCAGGTTGCGATAGCCTCGTTAAAGTATTAAGTATCAATGTTTTACCTGCCAATGAAACATACATCAATGTCTTTTTTTGCAGAAATCAAACCACGATGGTGTCAGGAACATACCGCACCGTTTTCCCTTCGTCAACGGGTTGCGACAGCGTGATTGTAACAACTGTAAAAGTGAACGATACGTTTATGATGCGTCAAACCAAGGAGTTGTGCGTCGGCGATAGCTTACGTGTAGGCAACAGAATTTACAAAACATCGGGCAATTACGTCGATAATTTGACGACGGCGAGCGGTTGCGATAGTATTATTTTTACAAATTTGAAAATTTTAGGTCTCCTCAGTATTTCGCAGTCAAAAACGATTTGTCAAGGCGAAATACTCAAAGTGGGCAACAAAACGTACACCGTTGCAGGGACTCATATTGATAAATTAACTTCTGTAAAAGGTTGTGATAGTGTGGTTACGACGATTTTAACGATCAATCCTCGCCCAATTTTGAATTTGCCGCAAGGCTTGAAAGCTAAATTTTGTGGCGACAGTTTGGCACTCAATCCCAAGGGCGACACAGCATCAAAATACACGTGGCAATGGAAAAACACTGCTTGTCCGACTTGTCGAAATCCAAAAGCCCGACCGCTTTTCACAACAAGCTACGCCGTAACGGTGACGGATAAAACGAACAGTTGCACGGCGTCGGACAGCGTAAAAATCACGTTGGAAGGCACGTATGAAGAGAAAATTCCCAACGCTTTCACGCCAAACGGCGATAATTTGAACGACGTGTTCAACATAACGCCCGACGATTGCGTAAAATCGGTTATGCGTTTACAGATTTTCAGCCGCATCGGCACGCTCGTTTTTGATAAAACCAATTTGTCGCCGCGCAACAATGAAGGTTGGAACGGCCTTTTCAACGGCAGCAGCCTTGGGACAGACGTATATATATACGTGATGGACATCGCATTTTCGGATGGGACGACGAAAAAAGTCTCGGGTGAGGTGAATTTGATAAATTGAAAAGTGGCGCGACCTTAATACCTGTTACGTAGGGGCAACTTTACCCCCCTCAGTATTTTGCCCTATTTTTAATAAAAAAGAGACTGTCTTTTGCAAGACAGCCTCTTTTTTTATGGACTTGAATTAACACTTACTTCGTCCTAAAACTCTTCGACGTCGTTGTCACTTGCCACGTACCTTTGGCAACATCCTTGGTTGTTACTGCTTCGCCGTGCAAAAAAATCAATGTATTAACAGGGTTTCCCGCAGGAACGGTGTAGCTCAGAACAAGCGTATCCATTTGCCGAATCGCCGAATAAGCGGGCTTGTACGCCTCGGTGCTAATCAAAGTCCGTGCGCCAGTAATTGTGGCGAGACTTTGGTGTAAGCGAATTTCCTTCAACGGGTCTTTGCAGTAAAATTCGAGTAAAACGCGGGCTTTCGTGCCTGGCGTAAAAGTCGTTGAATCCAAAGCGTACATATAAATAAACGGTACGGCTTTGTCGGTAATTGTCACGTTGTCTGCCCAAAAATCTTTCTCTTTGTAGCAAGAGGAAGCGAGGGAAACAAGCAAAACGAGACACATAAAATGACGTAATACTTTCATGATTTTTATTTTTTTATATCAACAATTACGCTTTGAATTGCGCTCATTGAGGCGTAGCTGCAAAATATTGATAACATTAAACATACAGAGTAAGTTTTAGTATGCGGTGCAACCGCAAAACCGCCTGTTTCGCGGTTACACCGCATAGAAAAGCGATGAGTAGCTTAAATGTTACCGAGATTTGACAGCTACGCCGCCGTAAAAGCCAAAGCGAACCGCTGCTTTTTTAAAAAATACAGAAATAAATCCTTGATAATCAAACATTTATCTCTAATAATTCTTCATTTTTAATTTTTAATTAAAAAATACTGAGGGGCCTATTTGAGTGAGCAATTCTCCAAGGGTTTGCACCCCTTGAAGAATTATTCCACGCCTTATTTTGAAAAAATCCACATTTTGACGTTACCATCTTTCTGATTTTTGGCAGCGACAGCCCCGTTTCGGCTGAACTCATCCAAGGGATAAAACGACCGTTCAATCCATTTGCCTCCTAAAGCTGTGCTTTGGTTTTTAGGCAAATCAAGGTCTTTAAATACATCTTTTGAGTAATCCCAACGGCGGTAATCGTTCCACGTTTCGGGATTCAAAAACAAGGCTTTTACTTTTTCAGCCATAATCAATTGAAGCGTCAAATTTGCCGCACCGACGGCCACAAGCGGACTCGCTAAATAACGTGTGCGCCCTGTGTCGGCAACGCCTACTTTATTGCAATTGGCCGCAATACCATCCAAATAGGCTTGATAACCCGCCGCCGTTGTCCCTTTTGAGGTCGTTGTGCCGCCATTTTTCAAAAATTCGGCTTCGGCTTGAATAAATTTCTGCTCCGCAAAAGTGATAAATTGAATCGGCGACGTGTTGCGCGAATGCCAAGACGTTGTGGGATTCAAGTCCACATTACCGCCACCAACGCCGTTTTCACCTCCAATCCAAGTCGTCGCCGCTGCATTTGCCGCTACGCGACCGCCAACAATCGGCATACGTGGGTCAAAAACGCCATACGTTGTGCCGTTCATCGCGTCCACAAATTGTTGCGAATGCCGAACGGATAAATTGCCCGTCGTGTTTGCAATAGCAACACCTACGTGCCATGGATTGAGATTGCGTAAGTTATACGTTAATTGTAAATCATCTGTATTGCTCGCAATGCCACCCGCCGCCAAAATTGTTAAGGCATTTGTAGCTGCTGCTACACCATTTTTGGCCGTGCCTTGCATCGCCACACGCGCCTTCAACGCCCTTGCCGTTCCTTTCCAACGGGGAATAATCGTGGCAAGCGTTGCGGTTGTTACTGTGGCTGGATAGAAAATCAAATCTTCTGCCCCCAATGTTCTAACCGATGTTTTATCAAAATCAGCAAGGGCTTCGTCGAGCAATTGATTGATTTTCTGATAAATAGCCTCCTGTGAATCATATTCAGGCTTCAAATTTTTGATAGAAAAAGCCTGTGAAAAAGGGATGCTTTCCCAAGCCGTCGTGGCCATATTGAGGTTGTAAGCCAACAAAATCTTACCAACTGCCGCGTAGTGTGGCGATTTTTGAGCATTCGCTTTGTCAATCATCAACGTCGCGTTGCTCATCGCGGTCAAATAAGCCGTTGACCAAGCCGTTGCCAAGCGAATTTCGATGTGTTGGTCAGAGCCACCACCCGTCACGCTGCACATATTTTGCGTAATTTGGCTAATTGTGAACGCGTAATTATATTGTGCTTGGCTCGTCGCTTCAATGACCGTCGGCAACATCGCTACAAGCGTCACTTGGTCTTCGTTGACGCGGGTCGGGTCGGTGTTGATGTCAAGATAATCCGAACAACCCGATGCCAAAAAACCAACGCACAAAGCACTTATTGAAAGAATATTTTTAATTTGTCTCTTCATTTTATAAAAATTCTAATTGTTAGAAAAATGGGAACACCCCCTCAGTATTTTCAGAATTAAAAATTAAAAATTTAAAACTTACAAAATATTGATAATCAAGTAATTGTCGTCTGAAATTCATAATTTTAGATTTAAATTCCCTTTTAAAACGTGGCGTTCAAACCAATCGAATAACTTTTCACCGACGGAATCGTCAAACCCGCAAAACCGTAGGCATTGCTACCCGAACCATTTTGCATCGCTTCGGGGTCAAAACCCGCGAAAGGCGTGTTCAACCACAAGTTATTGCCCGTCAAAGTGAGGCTTAAATTGGTGAATTTTGTCTTTTTCAACAGGGTTGCAGGAACAACGTAAGACAAAGTAACATTACGCAAACGCCACCAAGACGCATCTTGCAACAACAAATCCGACGAGCCATTCCACAATGTACCCGACCGATAAAAGTTGTCTGCATCAATTTCGACCTCCTTTGTATTAGGCGTTCCATCAGGGCCAATGCCTTTGAAAACAACCAATTGATTCCGCAATTCAGTGAATTTGATGTTGCCGTTGCGGATAGAATTGCGGCGACCCATGTCATAAACATCCCCGCCTTTTTTCCATTCGATTTGAGCAGATAGACTTAAACCCTTGAAAGTCAATGTATTAATCAAAGCCGTATTGAAATCGGGCATCGCATTGCCCACTTTCGACAAGGTCGAATTAAGCACAGGATAACCGTTCGCGCCAATTTTCAACTGTCCTGTTGATGAATCACGCGCCATTTGATACAAAGCGTACAAATCACCTACCCGACCGCCTGGCACTAATTGATTGACAATGTAAAATCCATCACCAGCCACAATTCTATCCACCCCCTCGGCAACTGACTTAACCGTACCGCGATTTCTGGTAAAATTGAGGCGTATGTTCCAATTAAAATCTTTCGCTTTAATCGGCGTAAAATTCACAGACAACTCAACACCTTTATTGTTGATTTGACCCGAATTGGCCACAAATTGAGAAAAACCTGTACCGTTTGATACAGGAATACGGAAAATTTGGTCCACCGTGTTTTGGTCATAATACGTAAAATCAAAGACAAAACGGTTGAATAAACGCATTTCTAAACCAAATTCAGTCCCTTTTGTCCGTTCGGGCCGCAAGTTATCCGCACCAATAATTGTACTTCTGCGGAAACCCGCCGTTGTGCCAAATGGAAAACGTGGCGCACTTTCAAAGTACGAACCGACCAAATAAGGGTCTGTTCCTTTGCCCGTTTCTGCGTAAGACGCACGGACTTTACCGTAAGTGAACACTTTTTCGTCCCATTTCAAGGCTTCAGTGAAGACAAAACTCACACCTACTGAGGGGTAGAAAAATGAGTTGTTGGCTTTCGGTAACGTCGAAGTCCAGTCATTTCTGCCCGATGCGTTGAGGTATAAATAGCCTTTGTAATCCAAACTAAAGTCTGCAAACGCCCCAATTAAGCGGGTTTGCGAATAATCATAGAGCGAAAAAACATTGGTCGTGTTGCTAATATCGTAGAATTGCGGAATGACCAAACCTTCGCCCCGTGCGCCAATTTCTTCGTATTTACTATCAAAAACGCTGTTACCGAGCAACAATCGCGCTTTCAAATCATTGGTTATGTCCTTTTTTACGGTGAAAATCAAGTTAGAATTGATTTGGCGATTTTGAATATTGGTGTTCACCATATAGCCTTTTACGACCGTACCAACATCCGTTCCATCGGGCATCAAGCGTTTGCGAACGTCTGAATATTGGTCGAGACCAATTTGATAACGGACTGATAACCAATCAAATAGCTTCACATCAGCCGCCACTTGACCGACATAACGGTTCACTTTTGAGGTAAACGGCGCAAATTCTGCCAACCAACGTGGGTTGTCAATATTCGTTCCCGCATAAGATTTTATGCCGCCATTTGGCAGAATATAATCGTTGACATCGAACGTGTTTGAGTGATAGGAGAGGGCAGACATAACGGATTTGTCGCCACCGTTGACCATTTTATTTGCCGTGTTTGAATACATCATGGAGGCCGACAAATTCAACCAATCAAAGGCTTGATACGATGTGTTGACATTAAGGTTCGACCTAATGTTTTCGCTACTCGGCACAATACCCGTTTGGTTGGCATTTGCCCCCGAAATCAAGTAAGTAAAGCCTTTTTTACCACCCGAAAGCGATAAATTAGTCGTCAAACTCGTTCCTTGAACAAATAAATCGCGGAAGTTATTGTAAACAGGATTGCTGCCAATTGGCCCACCAAAGTCTTGAAACTTGACCGTACTGACCGAATTATCGGCGTTTACGCGAATCCGTCCTTGCGTTCCTTCGCGGTACAAAGTCTGAATTTCGGGGTATTTATTGATGTTACTGATGCCATAAGTGGTTGAAAAACTCACTTTCGGCTTGCCTTCAACGCCTTTTTTGGAGGTAATGACAATCGCCCCGTTTTGAGCCAAAGAGCCATACAAAACCGTCGCGGCTGGTCCCTTCAAAATACTCATACTTTGAATATCATTGGGATTAATATCGGCCAAACGGTTGGTATTTGACACCTGTTCGGCACTCCCGCCCAAGGCATTTGTACCCGAACTCGGCAAGACATTGCTCACATTCGTCGCATTTGAAATAATAATACCGTCTAATACAATCAACGGCTGATTGTTACTGCTTGGGTCTAATGAATTGATACCCCTCAGTACAATTGACGCACCCGCCCCTGGCGAACCCGACGAACTCGTTATCATCGCCCCTGCAACTTGCCCTTGCAAAGCATTGATAACATTTTGTTCATTGGCACGCGTAAGTTGTTCAGAACCAACATCTTGCGCGGAATAACTCAAACTTTTTTTAGTTTTTGAGATACCAAAAGCGGTCACAATGACTTCGCCGAGATTTTTGGTATCTTCGTCAAGTACGATGTCAAGCGTTGAGGTGCTGCCGATGGGCACATCTTTGGTCGTAAAACCGACGGAACTAATGGTTAAAGTGGCCGAACTAATCGGCACATCAAGGCTGTAAATACCGTCAATGTCGGTAATTGTCCCCTTCGTCGTGCCTTTCACAACAACGCTCACACCGGGCAAGGGGTCGTTGTTGTTTGATTGGGTAATTTTGCCCGAAATAGTACGTTGTGCGGTCGCGGTAGTGAGGATAAATAGCGTCATGCAAAACGTCGTCAGAGCGAAAACGAGTCGTTTTTTCATCATTTTAGAGAATTTGGTGAAGGAAATTGAATAAAAAATTAGGTGCTAAAAGATAGGGATTATACCTTATTTAAAAGGATTGAGAAGGGCGAATGTAAGCGAGATTTGTAAAAACCAACAAATTTGCATAATTATTTTCTTGAAAATTCGACAAATCTTAACGGAATTATCGGTTTTATGTCACAAACCAATTTTTAAGTAAAAAATGGTGTTTTTGCGGCAAAAGATTTAGGAAATTTTGCAAATTTCCTAAATCTGACACCCCCTCAGTATTTTGACAAAAAAAAGCCACTTTATGTACGTTAGGGTAAAAACGCATTTTAACGAAAAAACAAGCAAGTCATTAGGACAACTTGATTTCACGTCTAACTTTGTCGAAAATAGGCTATCGCATTTCAAATTTCACTATTTCAAATTTCAATTTGACACCTTTTCAAAAATTCTTAATACATCTAAAATCTATCATAAAAAATGAAAAAAATAGTTGCTTATACACTTGCCAATGCCTTGATTTTCAACGCTTTATTGGCACAAACACCGACACCTGCTGTGGCTCAATCCGAGCCGATTTTAATTCTCAACGCCACGGCTCATTTGGGCAACGGGCAAGTGATTAAAGACGCGTGCATCGGTTTTGAAAATGGCAAATTGACGCTCGTTGCGGATGCCACCATCGTAAAATATGACCCTTCGCGCTACAAAAAAGTGATTGATGCCAAAGGCAAACACGTGTATCCCGGGCTTATTGCGCCGAATACGCCGCTTGGTTTGGTAGAAGTGCAGTCCGTTCGGGCAACGATGGACGCGGTGGAAATTGGCGACTACAACCCCTCAGTACGGAGCGTTGTGGCGTACAATACGGATTCACATATTTTGCCGACGATTCGTTCCAACGGCGTCTTGCTCGTGCAAGTCGTTCCTGAAGGCGGTCGTGTGAGTGGTTCTTCAAGCGTTATGGAACTTGACGGTTGGAACTGGGAAGACGCCGCTTACAGCATAGATGGCGGCCTACATCTTAGATTTCCAACGGTTTATACATTCGGTTTTGACCCCATAAATGGTTTTTCTCAAAAGAAAAATGAGAATTTTATTAAAGACATTGCGGACGCTGAAACCTTTTTCCGCGAAGCAAAAGCCTACAATGAAAAACCTGCACCGATGCCTAAAAACTTAAAATTTGAAGCCATGCGCGGTCTTTTTATAGGAAAAAGAACACTTTTTGTTCATGCGAACACGGCGAAGGAAATTACTGAGGGGGTCGCTTTCGGTAAAAAATTTGGCTGCAAAACCGTCATTGTCGGTGGCCGCGATGCGTGGATGATAACCGATTTGTTGCTATCGAATAACGTAGCCGTTGTGTTGGAAGAAACGCAAGCCTTGCCAAGCCGAACAGATGATGATATTGACCAACCTTTCAAGACGCCCGTGCTGCTTCAAAAAGCGGGTGTGACATTTTGTATGTCGGTGTCGGGCTATTGGCAACAACGGAATTTGCCTTTGATGGCAGGGCAATCGGTCGGTTTTGGTTTGGATAAAGAAGCGGCTTTGACGTCAATTACGGCGTCAACGGCTAAAATTTTAGGCATTGATAAAACCGTCGGCACGCTTGAAATTGGTAAAGATGCGACCTTGTTTATTAGTGAAGGTGATGTATTAGATATGCGGACTTCTATCGTTAAACAAGCGTTCATCAGAGGAAAAGAACTGGATTTAGATACCAAACAAAAGCAGTTGTATCGGCGGTATAAAACCAAATACGAGCGTGGAAAATAAGGATATTAAGGTACTTTGATATTCATAAATTATTTATATTTTATTGTTAATCAATGATTTATACCCTAAAAAGTGTAAAAGTGGTCGAAATACTGAAAGGGTATTTTCGACCGCTTGTTTTTTTGAAAAAAGGGTTTACATTCGCCCTTATTTCAGATATACTTTGACAAACAATAAAATAATTAATAATGGAAGGTAACACCAATACACCTGTTCCAAACAACGAACTCAACAGCGCAAATGACAAATTTTTCAAAGGCATGATGGGTCTTGTTGACGTCGTTCGCGCCTATTCCGAGCAGTTTTTGCCGAAAAACATCCTCGATAAATTGGATTTGGACACCTTAGAATTTGACAATACGTCATACATCACAGACGAATTGTCGGAATTTTTTGCCGATATGGTGTGGCAATGCCGCTATAAAGAAGGAAATGAATTGGCAAAAATTTCTTTTTTGCACGAGCATAAAAGTTACAAACCGACGCATCCACATTTTCAATTGCTCGACTACATACGCGGGGCGTGGCGAATGCACATGGGCGAGAAGAAAATGCCGATGGTCATTATTCCTATCGTACTTTATCACGGTCAAGTACCGTGGGAAGTCGAGCCATTTGACAGCTATTTTGGTGTAATTGACCCTGATTTTTTACGCTTTTTGCCTTGCTTTGATTACATTTTAATCAATTTGCAGAAATATTCGGATAAAACCATCAAAGCCTTTAACTCCATTTTTTTGCAAAAAAGTATGCTGGCTTTTAAACATTATTCGGACAAAATCTATTTGAAAATTCACATCGTTGAATTGCTCGTGGAAGGTTACGATGAAAAAAAAGACGACCCAACACGCCGATTTATGCGGATGACTGCCGTATATTTGACGGCTGTTTCGGGTATGTCGAGCCATCAAATCGTTCAGCAGATTAATAATTCTGATAACAATTTAAAATCTAAAGTCATGTCTATCTTTGATGAAATTGAACAAAAAGGTGAAGCCAGAGGTGAAGCCAGAGGTGAAACCAAAGGTATCGAAAAAGGTATCACGTTGGAAAAGCACAACACCATTATCCGCAGTTGGGAAAATGGGATTGACATTCCCATGATTTCAAATATCACGGGTCTTGCTGTTTCTGAAATAAACAAGGTGATTTCGGAATACCAATCTAAAATCTGAAGCCATGTCCATTTTTGATGAAATTGAGCAAAAAGGTGAAATCAAAGGAATAGCAAAAGGTATTTCAAAAGGCATTTCAAAAGGCATTTCGCAAGAAAAGCACAACACCATTATCCGTAGTTGGAAAAATGGTATTGCCGTTTCTATGATTTCAAAAATCACGGTTTTGCCTATTTCTGAAATAGAAAAAACAATCGCCGAATGTCAAAATATGGAAGCGGTTTAACAAAAAAGCGGCCAAATCCCCTCAGTATTTGGCCGCTTTTATATATTTAAAACGCTTTATTTCAATGGTTTAAGTGTAAATCCTTCTTTGCGAAGCAAATTAACAACGCCCATTTCACCACCTAAATGACCCGCCCCAACGGCATAAAATGTCGATTTTTCTGCCGAATTTTTAGCAATCAAAGGTATCCAGTTTTTATTGCGACTTGTCAACAAAACGCTTTCGTATTTGGCCAAATCGTGGGCATCTGCCGAGTCAGATTTCATTGAACCCGCCATTGCTTCGATGTCTTGACTTTTGTACAATTCGACAAGCATTTTGAACTCGCTGCCGCCACTATTTACCGATTTTACGGATTTTACAAGCATTTCAGCTTGCGATTTAAGCGGAATTGAGTCAAAAATACCCATTTGAAAGGCCATTGTTTCCAAGCCACCCATGTCTTTTTTAGCTTTTTCAGCAATCCGCATGATTTCAAATTCGTAGGCCGTTGTTGCGCTTTTCGTCGTCGTGTCCATCGGATTGTCACCGCCGTCCACCATGGCACTCAAAAACATCGGTTTGATGGATTCGAGCATCGGCAAAGGCAAATTAAGCCCTTCAAACCGCTTTTTGACGACCTCATAATCGTCGGCAGAAATCAAATCACGCAATTTTTGACCCTTTGGCATCATCGCTTTCGACATAATGCTGAACAACATCATCGGATTTTGCATATCTTTCATGTTAATTTCAAACATCACTTTTTGGCTTTCGCCCAAGGCTTTTTTCGTTGCATCGGTCAAGAAAAAATCAGCTTTCGGTATCATGTGAATCGTGCCGTAAAGGTACGAGGGTTTGCTCAAACCTTTGCCCGTAATTTCCCACAAAAGGGCATTTTCGCGCTTCGATACTGAGGGGGTCTCTTTTGTTTGGGCTTGCACGGTGAAGCCGATAAGAACGAGCAAAGTCGTAAAAAACATCGCTAAACGATTGATTGTCATTGTATTAGAATTTTTATTTAGAAAAATGGCCTACTGCTGTACATGGCCCACTGATGAAACAGATTGGACTGATTTACACTGATTTTTTAGTTTCCTTTTGTCATTCAGAAAGGAACTAAAATCAGTGTAAATCAGTGTAAATCAGTCGTATCCGTCTAATCAGTGGCCCATTGTCTATTAGACGGATTAAAAACAGGACGTAACGGGCAAAGGTTCATAATTTTAAAATCAGCATTCCCAACAAATTGAATAATTTTGCGCCGTTGTCAATAATTTTTTAAAAATAACAAGCAAAAATGTTGAAAAATACTGTATTACGTACCCTCTTACTCCTATTCATGGCTGCAATGTCTTTTATGGCTTGCGAAAAATCCAACCCTAATTTCCAACAAGACGCCGCTAATCCTGAATTGATGCACCACTCCATGCAGTCGTTGACGGAGGTGATAAAACACGATTTGTTTCCGCCGATGATTGCGGCACGTATATACGGTTACGCGCATATCGCGGCTTACGAAGCCTTGAATCCGAACGGGCAGGCCCCTCAGTATCAGAGCCTCGCGGGGCAAATTAAGGGCTTTCCAGAAATGCCTAAACCCGAAACGGGCAAAGAATATTGTTTTCCCCTCGCTGCCGTGAAGGCGTATATGCGCGTTGGTAAAAAACTAACGTTCGGAGAGGACATTTTAGATGTCGAAATTGCTAAAATTATGGCCGATTTCAAGGCGATTAAAATGCCCAAAGATGTTTTTGAACGCTCTCTCGCTTATGGTGATACGATTGGCGGGGCAGTGATAAAATGGTCGGGCAAAGACAATTATTTGCAGATGCGTTCTGCGCCAAAATACACCGTCACCTACAACAATCCCGCCCGTTGGCTGCCGACTGCGCCCGATTATGCGGATGGTTTAGAGCCTAGTTGGCATAAATTGCGCCCGTTGACACTTGATTCGGCATCGCAATTTAAACCTATTCCGCCCGCTAAATTTGACTCCACAAAAGGCAGCGTTTTCTACAAAAATGCCTACGAAACCTACAAAACAGTCGCCGATTCGACGCCTGAACGCATCGCAACAGCGTGGTATTGGGACGACAATCCGAACTCGACGATGAACGCTGGACATGTTAATATTGCTCGAAAAAAGATTTCGCCAGGCGGTCATTGGTTGTGGATTACGATGTATGCGTGTCGCCAACAAAAAGCAGATATTTATGCTTCGACGGCAGCTTATGCACAGGTAGCGGTAGGGCTTTTTGATGCGTTTATCAGTTGCTGGGACGAAAAATACCGCTCGGAAGTTGTGCGGCCCGAAACCTACATCACGCGGTACATCGCGCCGACGTGGTTGCCGATTATCAACACGCCGCCGTTTCCAGAATACACAAGTGGTCATAGCTGCGTGTCGGGGTCTTCTTCAACGATTTTAGGACAGATTTTTGGCGAAAATACCGCATTTACGGACAGTACGGAGGTGCAATTTGGCATCGCCCCACGTTCATTTCCTTCTTTCAAAGAGGCGGCAAATCAAGCGGCGTTCAGCAGAATGTATGCGGGCATTCACTACCGCCCCGCTTGCGAAGTCGGTCTGACTCAAGGACAAGCAATTGCAAAACAAGTATTGACAAAGTTGAAATTAAAGAAATAAAGGCCAACTTTGTGGAGCATATTAACCGTCAGTCGTTTACAAATTTGAAGCCGTCCGCAAAACGTTGACAAATTAGGAGCTTAAATTCAACTCAATTCTATTACTTTAATTTCATCATCAAATAATCTCTAACAACAATGAGACGCGCCCTTGCAAAATTCATCTTTCACACCATTTTTGGTTGGAAAATAGACGTGCCTTATCCGAAGGAAGTGCGAAAATCCGTCGTGGTTCTCATGCCGCATACCTCCAATTGGGACTTTCCAATTGGCATTCTTATTCGCCCGATTATGGGTGTTAACATTTCTTTTGCGGCGAAAAACAGCCTGTTTTTTTTCCCATTGGGCTTGTTGATGAAGTTTTGGGGCGGCTATCCCGTTGACCGTTCACGTAATACAAATTTTGTGGATGCGTGTGTCGCTATTTTCAAGGAAAAAAAAGATTTTATCCTAGGCATCACCCCCGAAGGTACGCGCACGAAGGTGGAAAAATTGAAAACGGGTTTTTATCATATTGCGATAAAAGCGGATGTGCCGATTGTCTGCTGTAAGTTTGATTGGGGAACAAAAACCGTCGGTTTTAGTGACCCTTTTTATCCGACAGGCGATTATGAAGCCGATTTGCCGAAACTTTTGGCTTATTTCGAAGGGTCAAAAGGTAAAATTCCTGAATACGATTATGTTCACAAAAGTTAATTTAGAAAGGATTTTGACATAATGGGCACACTTGAAATTTGAAATTTGAAATTTTTTGTAATGAGAAAACAAATCGTTCGCATTGCTTTCCCGATTTTCATGGTTATTTTATTAACCGTTTTGACCCAAATCGGTGGCTTGATTTATCTCCTTTGTATGCCCGTTTTTCGATTGTTAAACGAAAAATTTGGCCGACAAATCTTGCGTATGCTGTTGAGAATCAGCGTTTTCGGCGTCGTTTATGGCGTCGCTACCTTTGTCGTTGTCCCGCCTTTGGCGATACATTTTGGCCGCGTACCCATGCCTTACAATAACGACAGTTCCCGCATTCAGCCGTGGAATTTTGGGACTATTTTGCTCAATCGGCACTACGTTTTGCCCAATTTGAAAGCCGTTACTGAGGGGGTTGCCGAGAAATTAGAAAAGACAAATTCAGGGGCAGTTATCACATATTTAGACTGTGGTTTTCCGTTTTTCGATGGTTTTAGACTCTATCCGCATTTGAGCCACAACGATGGTCGAAAAATTGATATATCTTTTTTCTATCTTGATGCAGCGACCAAAAAAGTGACAAATGAACGCCCGTCGTGGCTCGGCTACGGTGTCTGTGAAGAGCCGCGTTCGGGCGAGGAAGACCGTCCGTCGTTTTGTAAAGATAAAGGTTTTTGGCAATACAATTTTATGCGCCGTTTTATTATTCCACAAGGCGAAAAAGTCCATTTTACCTTGGATGAACGCCGAACGCGGGAACTCATGCGCCTTTTTTTGGCCGATAATCGCGTACAATTATTGCTGATTGAACCACATTTGGAAAAGCGTTTGGGTTTCACAAATACCCAAAAAGTGCGGACGCCGCCGTGTGAATCGGTGCGGCATGATGACCATATTCATGTGGCAATTTACTAGGATTTTAAATTTCAAGAATTTTAGGCTCTAGAGATTTCAAGTTTAACATCGCGTCAGCTCTGCTTTATTTTTTACGGCGGCGTAGCTGCCAAATCTCGGTAACATTTAGCCGATTAGCCATTTTCTATGCGGTGTAACCGCAAAACACATTGTTTAGCGGTTACACCGCTTTGAAAAGTGATTGATAGTTTGAATATTACCAAGATTGAGCAGCTACGCCGCTATTGAAAAGCCTAGGTTAAAATTGCTGCGAATTATTCTTTAACAAAACTAATTATTTGATTTTCAATGAAAAAACTCCTTTTTATCGCCGCGATTGCCGCAACCGTTACCGCTTGTAACAACAATTCTACATCTGCAAACAAGGCCGATGCAACAAAATCGGTCGAAAAATCGGCAGCGAGTACCCCCTCAGTTGCCGCGCAATCGCTCGCAATGACAAGCCTTTTTCAAGGCTATTACGATGAACGAATGCGCCTTTTTCCGTTTGAAGCTACGTCTAACGGTATAAATACGTACAACGACCAGTTTCCGATTGACATTTCGGACGCCTATCGAGATACGTTGAAGCAATTTTATCAAAAATATAAAACGCAATTAGCCACCGTTAACGCCGCTACATTGAGCGACCGCGACCGAACAAGTTATGATATTTTGAACTGGGATTTAGACATTGCACTCGAAGGGTTGACCTTTCCCGACAACCTCATGCCTGTCAATCAGTTTTGGGGAAAAACGCTCGATTTGGGTCAATTAGGCAGTGGTGAAGGGTCGCAACCGTTCAAAACCACGACCGATTATGACAATTGGTTAAAACGCATAAGTCATTTTTCGGAATGGACAGATGTCGCTATTGCGAATATGAAACGCGGTATTACGGAGGGGTATGTATTACCTAAATCATTGGTAGTCAAAGTATTACCACAGTTAAAGCCAATGGCCGAAACGCCTATCGCGCAGCATCTTTTTTATCAGCCTGTCGGCAAATTAAAAACAAATACGAGTATTTCGGCAGCAGATAAAAAGCGTTTGACAACTGAATACGCTAAAATGGTCAACGACGTTGTAAAGCCTTCGTATAAGAAATTAAACGACTTTATGCAGACCGACTATTTGCCAAAAGCGCGTTTGACATCGGGCATCAGCGACGTGCCGAAGGGTAAAGAAATTTATACATATTTGGCAAAATCTTGGACAACGACGACTATGACACCTGATGAAATTTTTGAATTAGGGCAAAAAGAAGTCGCACGGATTCGTGGAGAAATGGAAAAAGTAAAAACGCAAGTCGGTTTTAAAGGCGATTTAATGGCGTTTTTCAAGCACATTACTGAGGGGGAGAAGACATTGACGCCTTTCAAAACCTCGCAAGAAGTGATTGCTAATTTTAATGCAATTCATAATAAAATGAAGCCTTTTCTAGTAAAACAGTTCGATTTAGTACCAAAAACGGGCTTTGAAGTCCGCCGAACGGAGGCATTCCGCGAAGCCTCGGCGAGTGCAGAATACAATCAAGGCAATGCTGAAACGGGGCGTGCGGGCATTTTTTACACGCCGATTCCCGATGCAAAAAAATACAATATGTTTCAAGATGAAGCCTTATTTTTGCACGAGGCGATTCCCGGGCATCACTATCAAATCATGTTGCAAGCCGAAGACACGACGTTGCCTAAATTTAGAAAATACCTGTGGTACGGGGCGTACGGCGAAGGTTGGGCGTTATATACGGAAGGTTTGGGCAATGAATTGGGGCTTTACACCGACCCGTACCAGTATTTTGGCCGCTTGGGCAACGAAATGCACCGTGCTTTGCGGCTAGTTATTGACGTTGGTTTGCATACAAAAGGCTGGACACGTGAGCAAGCGATTAAATATGACCTCGAAAATGAAGCCGATTCAGAAGCTGCGATTACGTCGGAAGTTGAGCGTTATATGGCAATTCCAGGCCAAGCATTGTCGTATAAAATTGGTGAACAACGCATTTTGGCCTTGAAAAAACAAGCGCAAACGGCTTTGGGTGACAAATTTAACATTCAAAAATGGCACAACGAAGTGTTGAATGATGGTTGCGTGCCGTTGGCTATTTTGGAGAAAAAGATTCAAAATTTTATTGCAAAATCGAAATAGAGTTTTTCCACGGATTTCACAGATTAACACGGATTTTTTTTAACTATTTACGTGGTTTACGGGCTGTTTTTCGCTACGCTCAAAAGACGCCCTTTGAAAAAATCTATCGGGGCTACGTTATTTTTGATTAAAAAATCTTCGATTTTTTAATCAAAAATAACGTAGCCCCTTAAAAATCTTTCTCCCGCACGCCTTTCGAGCGAAGCGAGAAACAGTGCATAAAAAACCGCTAAAAAAAATGACATTCAACGACATTATTGGGCAAGGCCCCACGAAGCAATTACTGAGGGGTATCATCGAAGGCGGACGGATGCCGCACGCGCTGCTGTTGCTCGCCCCGCAAGGGTCGGGCGGCTTGCCTTTGGCGTTGGCGTATGCACAATATGTGTTATGCGACAATCGGTCAAACGGGGAGTCGTGCGGGCGTTGTGCGAACTGCATTAAGGCCGAAAAAATGATTCATCCCGACATTCATTATTCCTATCCGACGATTGGGCCGAAGACCGTTGCCACGCACGTTTTGAAGGAGTGGCGCGCCGCAATTGCCGAAAATCCTTACTTAAACGTGAATCAATGGCTTGAAAAATTGGATGCGGAGAACAAACAGGGCAATATTCCCGTGGCCGAATGTACGGAAATTGTGAAAAAATTGAGCCTCAAAACGTATGAAGCCGACTATAAAATTTTGATTATGTGGTTGCCCGAATACCTCGGAAAAGAAGGCAATCGGCTCTTGAAAATGATTGAAGAACCACCTGACCAAACGCTTTTTATCCTCGTTGCCGAAAATCAAGATTTGATTTTAAATACGATTTTGAGCCGTTGTCAACTCGTCAAAGCCGCGCCGTTGACCTACGAAGACCTCAAAAACGGCTTGATACTGAGGGGGGTAACATCGGGCGAAGCGGAGGCAATTGCGCCGCTTGCGGACGGTGATTTCAACGCCGCCGTGATGCTGGCACGACAATCGGAGAATGACAACGCGCACCGTTTTTTGGAATGGATGCGTAAATGTTACGGTGGAAACGGCCTCGATTTGGTCAATTGGACAGAGGATTTTTCAAAGGCGGGGCGTGAAAAACAAAAGCTTTTCCTACGTTATGGCCTACATTTCCTTAGAGAATTGCTCATTTTGACAACAACTGGCAACGAAAATCTAAGGCTGCGTGGAGCAGAATTAGCGACGGCTTTGAAGATGAAAGCGATTATGTCGTTTGAAAAAATCGAACCGATGGCACAGCTTTTTGATGAATGTAGCTTTCACATCGAGCGCAACGCAAATCCGAAAGTGCTGTTTTTGGATGCTTCGATTCGGATGCATAAAATATTGAGAAATGGCTAATGGTTCAGCAATTTCCACCTTGGCTTTTTGACGGCGGCGTAGCTGCCAAATCTCGGTAATATTAAAACCTCCGACCATTTTTTTTACGCGGTGTAACCGCGAAACAGGCGGTTTTGCGGTTACACCGCAGTAAAAATTAGCTTTATATGCTGGTATTACCGAGATTTTGCAGCTACGCCGCAACCTAAAATCCCAAAGCGGAAATTTCTGTTAATGGTTAATCTCTGTTCATTACTCATTGTCCATTATTAAATCATCCATTAATACTCATAAACCTATCTAAAAATTTCTCATGTCTAAGAAAAAAAACAGCTCGACACCTTCTTCAAATTCTTCAAATTCTTCAAATTCTTCAAAACCTGCCTCAGAAACACCCCCTCAGTATGTAGCCTCAAAAACGGCGATTTTACCCACAATTCCCCGTTTTGATTGGTCGAAACACCGCGTTTCGTTGCTCATTTTGAGCATTTTAGCCATTGGTTTGTACGCTCAAAGTTTGAGTTTTGGCTACGTTTTAGACGATACAATGGTGATTGAAAAAAATCAATTTGTGCAAAAAGGATTTGACGGCATCAGCGATATTTTCCGTTTTGAAAGTTTCCGTGGCTACTTCGGCGAACAAAAACAATTGCTCGAAGGCGACCGTTATCGCCCGTTTAGCCTCGCCACTTTTGCAGCTGAAATTGGTCTGTTTGGCAAAGGAAAAACGTTTTTCGGACATTTTATTAATCTTCTGCTATATGCGTTAACGGCGATTTTATTGTTCCGCGTTTTGCTGTTTATGTTCCCGAAGGAAAAAGAAACGGCGTCAAATATTGAGGCTTCAAAGTCTCATTTTCAAGCATTTTTATCTATTCCCTTCTTGACAACACTACTTTTTATCGCACATCCGCTTCATGTAGAAGTGGTGGCGAACATCAAAGGGCGTGATGAAATCCTAGCATTATTGGGCGAATTAAGTGCCTTGTATTTTACGTTCAAATACATACAACAAAATAATTTTAAATATTTAATCTATTCATTTTTAAGCATTTTAATCGCTTTACTGTCGAAAGAAAGCGCGATTACTTTCCTCGCTATCGTTCCTCTGACGGCTCATTTTTTTACAAAAGCAACGACGTCTGACACGGTTAAAATCACGCTGCCCATCGTTTTAGCGACGTTTATTTACCTCATTATGCGCGTCAACGCAATTGGTTATTTATTGGATGGAAAAGAAGTAACGGACTTGATGAACAACCCGTTTTATGGCATGACAACAGGCGATAGATTGGCCACAATTTCTTATACGTTGCTTTTATATTTGAAACTCCACATTTTCCCGCATCCACTTACGCACGACTATTATCCGTTCCAAATTCCAAGATTAACGTGGGCAGATTGGAGGGCTTTGCTCGGATTGGCCTTGCATACCGGTTTGGTGGTCGTGATACTGAGGGGGTGGAAAAATAGGACAATTTGGTCTTACGCAGCGGCTTTTTATTTGATAACTTTAAGTATTGTGTCAAACGCCGTGGTGTCGGTCGGTACGTTTATGAACGAGCGTTTTGTTTATCACGCTTCGATTGCGTTTTGCGTAGCGATGGCCTATTTTTTAACGCGAAAATATGTCCCTAAAATCGCTACTTTGGGCATTGCCGCCTTGCTTTTAGTTGGTTTTTCAATAAAAACACTCACCCGCGTTCCCGATTGGAAAAGCGGGGCAACGCTCAATGCTTCGGCCATGATTTATTCGCCAAATAGCGCACGGGCGAACTGTTTTTACGGCGTTAGCATGTGGGAAGAACGTTATTTGAAGTTGCCAAAAGACGCTACAAATCAGCAGAAAATGGCCTTACTCAACGAGATGAACCCCTATTTTGAACGCGCTTTGCAAATCCTTCCAAACTATGGTTCGGCTCTAAAAATGTGGGTGGGCATTGCCGCCGAACGACATAAAATTGAGGGAAATTTAGATACTTTGCTCGCCGCTTTTGAGCGGATAAACCGTAGTAAAATCTATGAGCCGTTTATTTTACAGTATCTAAAATATTTGAATGAACGGGTAGCAACAACACAGCCCGATGCGGAGAAACTAGCCCGTTTTTACACCACCGAACAAGTATTTTTTAAAGAAAATATGCCCACGAGCATCATGCCGCAAGAATATCAAAAATTGATTGACGGCGTTAATGCACGGCTAACGACATTGAAATAAATTTTATTAAAATGACTGATGCTACGCAAGCCTAAAGGGCTTGAATGTGAATAACCGTAGATGCAATCTACGGAAATGGTAAAAACGCGTTTCCAACTCCGAAGGAGTTGAATGGGGCTATCAATGCGTTACAAGCAAGTTCAACTCCTTCGGAGTTGGGGCCGCGTAGCATCAGTAAATGAGAAACGTCATCGAGGTAACAAACCTCGACGACATTGAAATCGAACTATATGATGGCCTAAAATCTGTCCCCCCTCAGTATTCTGCTCATTTTCGCCTCATTCTCTAGCCTTTTTACGGTATTTTTCACGTTTTTTTGCATTTTTTCCGTGCGGTTTGCGGAACTGTCTTACTTTTGGTTCACTACTTCACCTACGAAGCTGCAGAAAATCACTTTATTTATCGTGTTAAAATTCACAACTACCCATCTATTCAACCGCATAATAACGCTCTTAAATAAAGATAATAATCAATATGATGTCTTTGATTTTAGAGTCGGTACACTCATTGGCACACTCGTTTTGTGTTCAATTACGCCCATAAATGCCTATTTTAATGATGAAATTCCTGATTTACCCATGTGGCGGTATATTCAAATCGTCGTACAATTGTTGGCCGTTGTTGGTTCTTATTGGTTGATTTTTATCAAAAAATGGGGTAACGAAATTGGCAATTGTTTTTCGATTTTATATGCTTTACAGTTTATTTTTGACCTTTATCGCTGTGGTTTTCCACATCAACCGACGGCAATGGCAACTGTTATGCTGTTTGCTTTGATGGGCATGTTCAAAACAAAGCGCGCCTTACAGGTTTATTGGGTTATTGTACTTTTCTTTTATTTGTCAGCAATTTGGTCCGCCGAAACGCTCGCTATTAGCCGTGGTTTTTTGGCATTGACGACCATCATTTTTTTCTTTATTGGTTACTACGCTTTCGCCGTAAAACTCGATACATTGACCAAATTGGAGAACCGTGAGCGCGAAATTGAGCAAAGTGAAGTCCTTTTTCGGGGTATTTTTGATAGCGTTCCTGTCGGAATTGTGATGTTAGACACTGATTTTATGGGCGTTCGTTACAACCCTTATTTTCAAAAAATTATAGGCTATACGGAGGCGGAGTTACAAAAAGTAGGGATAAATGAATTGATTCACAAAGATGATTTTTTGAGCCGAGAAACGTTGGCGATTGCCAAAAACAATACATTTTCGACCGAACAACGCGTACTAACAAAATCGGGTGAAACGCTTTTGATGCACGTTCAAATCACGCCGCTTATGGTGAACGACAAGCCGTTTCGTATTGCAATGTACAATGATATAACGACCGAGCGGCAAACGCAACGCGACCTTGAACTCTCCGCAAAAGCCCTTCGGGAACACAACGATGCCTTGGAAGAATTTAGTTATGTGATTAGCCACGATTTACAAGAGCCGCTGCGGATGATTACCAGTTTTACGCAAATCGTTCAACGCCGTTATTTGAAGCAAATTAATGACGAAAACGCCAATTATGACTTCAATTTCGTCATTGACGGCGCCAAACGCATGAGTACACTCATACGCGACATGCTCGAATATTCGCGGTGGAGCGCACGGTCGTTGCCGCTTTCGGCGGTAGATTTGAACGCGAGTTTGTGGGAAGCTAAGCTGAATTTAAAGCTATCTATTGATAAAAATCAGCCGATTATTGAGGTCGGTCACTTGCCAACAATTGCGGCCAATAAACACATGGTGGTTCAAGTTTTTCAGAATCTGATAAGCAATTCTATAAAATATCGGCATACTGAACGGGGTCCTCATATCGGCATTAGTGTTGATATGATACAAGACGAATGGTTATTTAGTTTTAAAGACAACGGTATTGGGTTTGAACCACAGTATAAAGAGCGTATTTTTGGCATTTTTCAACGCCTGCAAAATGACCGTTCGACGGGCAACGGCATTGGTTTGGCGATTTGTAAACGTACAATTGAGCGACAAGGCGGTCGAATTTGGACAGAATCAACGCTCGGAAAAGGGACAACTTTCTATTTTACACTGCCCTTTACGGATTTAAATGACCTTGGTACTGAGGGGATTGACGATAAAATGATGGCGACGACTGTTGTGGATTGGCGATAAAATTGTTATATTCCACAATACGCCACCGAAAGCCGTGCCGCCAAAGCTGCATTGTTCAAAATCAACTGAATATTCGTCCGCAAACTGGCCCCCTCAGTACGTCGCTCGATTTCGGCCAACAAAAACGGCGTAATTGCCTTACCTTTTATGCCTTGATCATTGGCATAATCCAACGCTTTTTTGATGGCTTTTTCAATCATTCGGGCATCTGCTTCAAACTCATGCGGTACAGGATTTGCCACAATCACGCCCCCTGCAAGTGGTTCAATCGCCCATTTTGTCCGCAACATGGTGGCCAATTCTTTTTCAGAATTGACGGTATAATCAACGGAAAAACCGCTTTTTCGCGTGAAAAATGCAGGAAAATCAGTCGTTTGAAAGCCGACGACGGGAACGCCATGCGTTTCCAAATATTCTAATGTCAGACCAATATCGAGGATGGATTTTGCACCCGCACACACGACGGCTACGTTCGTATTAGCGAGTTCTTGCAAATCTGCCGAAATATCGAACGTCGCACCTGCCCCGCGATGCACGCCGCCGATGCCGCCCGTTGCGAAAATCCGAATGCCTGCGTAAGCCGCAATTATCATCGTTGAAGCGACGGTTGTCGCGCCGTTTTCGCCTCGAGAGAGCGTCATCGGTAAATCGCGGCGACTGACTTTTCGGACGTTCTGACCTTGTTTTCCAAGCAATTCGATGTCATCAAGGCTCAATCCTGCCTTCATTTTGCCACCGATGACAGCAATTGTGGCGGGAACTGCCCCGTTGTCACGGATTTTTTGCTCCACAAGCAAAGCCGTTTCAACGTTCTGCGGATAGGGCATTCCATGAGAGATAATAGTTGATTCTAAGGCGACGACGGGTTGTCCGTCCGCAAGTGCCGCCGCTACTGAGGGGGCCAATTCAAGGTGGTTTTTCATTGTAAAGTTGGTTTCAAATTTCTAATTACTACATAACATGACCCACTGATTGGACTGATTCGAGTGATTTGCACTGATTTTTAGTTGCCTTCTCAATGACAAGAAATCAGCGTAAATCTGTCTAATCAGTCCAATCAGTGACCCATGTTGTTAAACTTTTCAAATTTCTAATCTATCAAAAATTTCATCCAATTCATCAAAAGATTTAACGCCGACACGTTCTTCTTCACCGCCTTTCAACGATAAGCCAAAAGGTTTTAAATTTAGAATTTCATCTAATTCAACTAATTGAAAATCAACGTTTAAAATGATATTGAACGCTGCACAAAGGCTTGACAAATCGGCCACATCAAGCGCGCATTTATTGTTTTTTATATCAGAAAAAGACACATTATGCACGTCAAAATTCAATTGAAAAGCCGCGACCCTATTTTTTAATGGCAACAAGAGGCCCCTCAGTATTTCCGCCGTTGTGTGGCTTTCAACGATGATTTCTTTCAAAATATGAGGCGATTTTACGTCAAATATCTCTGTTTTTTGACCAATTTGAACAGCTTTTAGACCCCAATTTTCGGCGTAAAAATTAACGGCGGCGGCGTCAAAACCATCAAATTCACCGACAATGTGCGGCACTTCTACCCAATCAAACATGGCACGTGCGCGCATAGGCTCAATGTAATTGTCAGTTTTTTCCGCAAAATTGAAGCTCAACCACTCCACTTCTTTGGCGGCAAAATAACGCGCATCCGTGAGGTTCGTAATTTGGCTGGCTTTTATTTTTAGTTTTAGCATAAAAAAGATTTCAGATTTTAGATTTCAATTTGTAAAGATATGACAATCAATTGTTTATAAAGTATATTTTAAAATTTATAATAATTTTTACGTTGATTTTTGTCATTCAGTAGGAATCTCTATCGTATGGTGTAGTAGTTACAGAACTAGACAATAGAGATTCCTACTGAATGACAAAACACGTTAGGCACACCAGAATACAATAGAGATGCTTTCTGAACGACAAAAACGCCCTATTATCCAACGCTTTTAACCAAAGCAACAATACCCGTAATAATAAACTGAACGCCAATCGCCATTGTGATAAACGACATCACCCGTGAACCCGCTTTGAGACCCGCAACACCTAAAAAACGGAGGAAAAACGGTGCAGCACGAAGAACAATATAAACGAGTAAACCCATGATGAAAATGACACCTGTAATCAGCAAGCGTTGATTGAGTTGTTCATAATCGGCAAAAAAACCGATTAAAAGTGAGATTGACCCCGGCCCAGAGAGCAACGGCATCGCCAAAGGTGAGAACGTAATGTCGGGTTTTTCAAGGGCTTCGTGTTGCACATCGGCACTCATAGCGCGG
>JAYSRS010000578.1:0-3149 GCA_043720935.1 Saprospiraceae bacterium | reverse complement strand
AAGCTGCCTCCGATAGATTTTCTCCACGCACGCCTTTTTCGCGCAGCGAAAAACAGTGTGTATGAAAATACGCTTTTATTTATTTCGCATTCCTTATTAAAATATTGAGCGAATTAAGAGTCGAATACATAAAATAAAACAAAACAAAACCCTTGATTTTATGTTGAGATGTGATTCCAACTTCCTAATAAATTTAATTAAAAAACAGAATTAAAACGAAGAATTACCCCCCCCTTAATTCTTAATTTTTAATTTTTAATTCAACATAAATGGCTTATAAAAGTATGAAAGCAGCCGCCGATGATTTGGAAAAACACGGCAGGCTGAAACGCATAAAAATTGAAGTTAACCCTGATTTAGAGATGGCGGAAATTCACCGCCGCGTGTTTGAAGCCGAAGGCCCCGCCTTATTGTTTGAACGCGTGAAAGGTTCGCCGTTCCAAGCAATTTCCAATATTTACGGCACGTATGAGCGCACTGACTTCCTGTTTCGTCACACGATTCGCGCCGTCGAAAAAGTCGTAGAACTCAAGCTCGACCCCACCAATTTTCTGAAAAAGCCACTCCGTTATCTCGGTGCACCGTTCACGGCTTTGACCGCTTTGCCGATGAAGCTACCCCTCAGTATGTCGCCCGTTGCTTATGGTCAAACGACGATTGACAAGTTGCCGCAAGTCAAATCTTGGGGGATGGACGGCGGGGCGTTCGTCACGATGCCGCAAGTCTATACCGAAGACCCCGAAAAGCGGGGCATTATGGGCAGCAATATCGGCATGTACCGCATTCAACTCTCTGGAAATGAATATGTTATGAATAAAGAAATTGGCTTGCATTATCAATTGCATCGCGGTATCGGCGTGCATCATACGAAGTACAATGCGTTGCCGAATGAAGATTTTTTATGCTCCGTTTTCATTGGTGGACCGCCTAGTCATGCCCTTTCGGCCATTTTTCCGTTGCCCGAAGGCTTGCCCGAAGTCACTTTTGCGGGTATGTTGAATGATAGAAGATTTAGATATGCACGCGATACTGACGGCTCTGTTTTAAGTGCCGACGCCGATTTTGTCATCACGGGCATCATTCGGAAGAAGGATAAAAAGCCCGAAGGCCCGTTTGGCGACCACTTAGGTTATTATTCCTTGACGCACGATTTTCCCGTTATGGACGTGCTAAAAGTGTATCACCGCAAGGAGGCGTTGTGGCATTTTTCGGTCGTCGGACGGCCTCCGATGGAAGATTCTAGCTTTGGTTATATGATTCATAACATTGTAAAACCGTTAGCACCTGCCGAGTTTCCGGGAGTTGTGGAGATAAATGCCGTTGATGCGGCGGGTGTGCATCCGTTGCTTTTGGCGATTGGAAAAGAGCGATATATGCCGTTCAGAGAGCCAAAACCCGAGGAAATTTTGACAATTGCGAACCATATTTTAGGCAGTGGACAAACAAGTTTGGCGAAGTTTTTATTCATCGCCGCCGATACCGAAAACAAGGGCGTTACGACCAAAAACATTCCCGATTTCTTTAATTTTGTCTTAGAACGCATTGATTTAAAACGAGATATACATTTTCAAACGCGCACCACGATTGACACCTTAGATTATTCAGGTTCAGGTTGGAACGAAGGCTCAAAAGTGGTCATTGCGGCGGCTGGGCCAAAACGACGAGAATTGACAGCCGAGTTACCCGCAAACTTCAATTTACCAAAAGGTTTTGACACACCGAGTTTTGTTCAAAAAGGCATTTTGGCAATAAAAGCACCGAAATTTGACAATTATACTGAGGGGGCCTCAATGGTTGAAAATTTATGTAAACAATTGGAAACCATTGATTTACAAGGCATTCCGTTGATTCTTTTGGTGGACGATGCAGCGTTTACGGCGGCGACGGTTAATAATTTTGTTTGGACAACCTTCACACGCGCAAATCCGAGCCACGATATGTACGGCGTCGGCGCGACGACCGTTTTCAAGCATTGGGGCTGTGAAACTTTGGTCATTGATGCGCGCATAAAACCACATCATGCCCCCGTTTTAGAAGTGGATAAAACGATAAAAGAGCGGGTTGATAAGTTGTTTGCGAAAGGTGGTGATTTGGCAGGATTAATTTGAGAAATCTAAAAATAGTGTACATTTGCTGACTAAAATAAGGAAAAATGGTAACAAATTTTGAAGATTTAGACCCTGCGGGTACATATACATTTGCAGATTATTTAACATGGCAATTCAAAGAGCGTGTTGAAATCATCAAAGGCAAATTGTTTAAAATGGCGATGCCTTCTGAAAAACATCAGAGGTTATCAAGCAATGTGCATCGTATTTTTGCCAATTATCTGTACAGAAAGCCTTGCCGCGTCTATCATCCGCCTTTTGACGTGCGGCTTGAAAAACCACTGCATCAGCGTAAAGCGAAAGATAAAAGCATTTTTACCGTCGTTCAACCCGACATTACAGTTGTTTGTGATTTAACAAAAGTAGATGACAAAGGCTGTTTTGGCGCGCCCGATTTGGTTATAGAAATTCTATCACCTTCGACGGGTTCTAAGGATTTAAAAGAGAAAAAAGAGGTATATGAATTTGCCGAAGTACCTGAATATTGGGTTATTCATCCATTAGATGAAACAGTAGCCGTATATATTTTGAATGACCAAAAAAAATACGTCATTGACAATATTTATGCGTCAATTGACAGTATTAAGTCACACGTTTTTAAAGATTTAGACGTTGATTTAAAAGATGTTTTTGAAATTTATGATTAATTAAGTAGTTATGAGTTGTAAGAGATTAGCTATGAAGTTTTACAAAGTATTGATAATTAATTGCTTGTAAATAAATAAAGCAGCAATTATTTACCTTGTAATCTTAATAATGTTTCTAACGATTAATTATTTTTTAAAACCGTTTCCTAATTAATTATTTACCCTTTATTCTAATTCAAAAATAGGCTTATTGATAATGGAAACACACTGTTTGATTATCAATAAGCCTGTTTTAATTTATTGGTACTTTCGTAAATTTAGTGGGTAACTTGAATAATCTTAGGAAGATTGAAGGAATCTTCCTAAGTAGTCCTTCATATTAATGATGTCGGGTTTTGAATTTTGTATATCTTAGGAAGATTCCTTCAATCTTCCTAAGATTCTGCTGAAATCC
>JAYSRS010000577.1:0-27266 GCA_043720935.1 Saprospiraceae bacterium | reverse complement strand
AAGTGTTGTCGGGCAAAGGCAAATTCGGCATTTTCGGCGACGGTAAAGAAGTGCCACAAATGGCGATGGCGCGGACGTTTCAAAAGGGCGATTGGCGGGCTGGCTACTACCGCGACCAAACGCTCATGTTTGCCCTCGGCGTCTCGACACCCGAAGAATTTTTCGCTCAATTGTACGCCGATTGCGACAACGACCCGTTCAGCGGTGGCCGTCAGATGAACGCACATTTTGCGACGCCTAACGTGGATAAAACCACGGGCGAATGGACAAATCACCTTGATTTGTACAATATGTCGTCGGATATTAGCTCGACGGCAGGGCAGATGGCACGGGCAGTCGGCTTGGCTTTGGCCTCTAAAAAATATCGTGAAATTACGGAATTTCGTAATACAACCAATTTTTCTCACCATGGCAACGAAGTCTGTTTTTGCACAATCGGCGACGCTTCTACTTCCGAAGGGCCGTTTTTTGAAGCCGTCAACGCAGCGGCAGTCCTAAGGATTCCCCTAGCGATTTTTATTTGGGACGACGGCTACGGCATCAGCGTTCCGACCGAATTGCAGACCGCAAAGGGTAGCATTTCGGAAGCCTTGCGCGGTTTTGAAATGACCGACGAACGCGGCGGCATAGACATATATACGTGTAAGGCGTGGGATTATCCGAGCCTTTGCGAGACGTTTGAAGCAGGCATTGAAAAGGTGCGAAAAACGCATATTCCTGCGATTTTTCACGTTCAAGAAGTCACGCAGCCGCAAGGACACTCAACTTCGGGCAGCCACGAACGCTACAAATCGAAGGAAAGGCTGCAATTTGAACGCGATTTTGACTGTAATATCGTTATGCGGCATTGGATTTTGGAATCGGGTTTGGCGACTGAATCAGAATTGCAACACATTGAAGTTGAAGCCAAATCTCGGGCGCGAGATGCTAAAAATAAATCATGGTCGGCTTGCATCACACCGCTTCGGACGCTGAAAACTGAAATCGAAGGTATTTTCGCCCGTTTGGTAGCCGAACATTCTGATAAAGCATTGGTAATCAATCCTTTATTTGAAGAAGTAAAAAATATGCGCGACGTTTTTATCTCCGAAATGGTCAAAATTGCCCGTAAAGCGGCTTTGACACTGAGGGGGTCTAAAACGGCGAGTTACGACGCATTAACGCAATGGATTGCCAATCAAAAAAGTATTGCGGCAGCACATTATTCAACGCAATTGTACAGCGAAACGTATAATTCTGCTTTGCAAATACCCGTTGTTGCGCCCGCTTATTCCGACAATTCACCCGTAAAAGCTGGTTATGAAATTATTAATAAATATTTTGATAAAACCTTTGAAAACCGCCCAAATGTTTTCGCTTTTGGGGAAGACGTCGGTAATATTGGTGATGTGAATCAAGGTTTTGTCGGTTTACAAGCAAAATATGGTGAAGAACGCATATTTGACGCGGGCATTCGAGAGTGGACAATCATGGGCCAAGCAATCGGAATGGCAATGCGCGGCTTGCGACCAATTGCTGAAATTCAATATTTGGATTATATATATTACGCACTAACACCGCTAGTTGACGATTTAACAACCTTGCGCTACCGCACAAACGGCTTACAACAGTCGCCTGCAATTATCAGAACGCGTGGGCATCGGTTGGAAGGAATTTGGCATTCAGGCTCGCCTTTGGGTATGATTGTGAGTGCATTGCGAGGTATGTATGTGTGCGTCCCGCGCAATTTTGTTCAAGCGGCAGGTATGTATGAAACTTTACTACAATCCAACGACCCTGCTTTGGTCATCGAACCCTTGAATGCGTACCGTTTAAAAGAGATTTTGCCCGATAATATAGGCACTTTTACCGTTCCGTTAGGCGTTCCCGAGCGCATTACTGAGGGGTCTGATGTGACGCTTGTGACGTATGGCTCGTGCGTTCGGATTGCCGAAGAAGCCGTGAAGACCCTTGAAAAAATGGGTATTTCGGTCGAATTGATGGACGTTCAAACCTTATTGCCTTTCGATTTGGAACACGCGTTGGTTAATTCTTTGAAAAAAACAAACCGCATTGTCTTCTTAGACGAAGACGTGCCGAACGGGGCAACGGCGTTTATGCTCACCGAAGTGTTGGAAAAACAAGGCGGCTACAAATATTTGGACGCCCCGCCACGGACAATTACGGCGAAGGAACACCGTCCGCCTTACGGTTCGGATGGCGATTATTTTTCAAAACCAAACGTGGAAGATGTCGTAGAAGCAATTGTGGATTTGATGAGCCACTAAGTCTATCTTTTTCAAACTTAAAAATGGATGTCTCAACAATCTTTTAAAGGTGTCGAGGCATCCATTCTTTTTAATATTTATTTCTATAACTCATTAATTATGAATCGTTTAACACAATTATTTAAGAACAAAAAAAGTAATATTCTCAACGCTTATTTCACCGCAGGCTATCCAAAACGGTCAGATACTGAGGGGGTCATTGCGGCACTCGACAAAGCGGGCGTTGACCTCATCGAACTCGGTATGCCGTACAGCGACCCGCTCGCCGATGGGCCGACGATTCAAGAAAGTGGGACGAAGGCTTTGGAGAATGGCATGAGCTTGAATTTGCTGTTTGAACAAATACAATCTGCCCGTAAAACGACCCAAATTCCCTTGATTTTGATGGGGTACTACAATCAAGTGATGCAATTTGGGGACGATAAATTCTTTAAAAAATGTGCTGAAACAGGCGTTGACGGCTTGATTTTACCCGATTTGCCCTTATCGGTTTATGAAGAAAAATACCAAAAAAAGTTGGCCGATTTGAATTTGAAAATCTCTTTTTTGATAACGCCACAAACGCCGACCGACCGCATTCGGAAGATTGATAAACTCACAACGGGCTTTGTTTACGTCGTGTCGAGTTACGCAATTACGGGGTCAACAACGGGGATTTCCGAAGCGCAAATCGACTATTTTAAGCGCATTGAAGCCTTGAAATTGAAAAATCCACGTTTAATTGGCTTCGGTATTTCGGATAAAACGACGTTTGACACCGCTTGCACGTATGCAAACGGGGCGATTATCGGCTCGGCATTTATCAAGGCTTTGGGACGGGCGGATACTGAGGGGGTGTCGGTTGAAGTAGCGGCGACTAATTTTGTGAAACAGGTTTTTTAAAAACTATTGTCGTTTATTTGTGTTAAAAGTTTTTGGTAATTGAAAGCTTATTTCTGCTTGCCAAATCTGTCATTTTCATTGAATAAATCACTTAATTTCGTTTTATGAATCAGCAAGTTAACGACTTTTCGTCGCTCCGATTGCACCCTTATTCCATCATGATGTACTTGTTTTTGGCGGGTTTGACGATGATTTTCGTCGGATTGTCCTTCGCTTACGTCTATACGCGGGTGCAAACAGGCGAGTCTCCAATTCGGATGCCTTACCTATTTTTGGTCAATACGGTCGTACTTTATGGGTCAAGTTGGGCTTTACGAAGGGCGAAAATGATGTACGAAGCCGATGATACTGAGGGGTATCAAAAATCGTTGTTGGCAACGGTTTTAATCATTTTTTTATTCATGATTTTACAATACCTCGGTTGGGAAATGCTCAAAACGGAAAATCCAAGCATTTTTTCAGGTGCAAACAACAGTAATATGTCGAATTATATTTATGCCATTTCGGTTGTTCACGTTTTTCATATCTTGTTTGGATTGCCTTTTTTCTTGGTATTTTTATACCGCGCTTATACCAAAATGCAAGACCCCGTAACGGTTTTGGTTTACTTCACAGACCCCGTAAAACAATTAGAACTAAGGCTTTTGTCGCGTTATTGGCACTTTTTGGACTATTTGTGGATATATTTGATGGTTTTCTTTTGGGGGAATTATTTTATACAATTGCCGAAATAAGTAAAGAAAATAAAAATGTCGCGTTTTGATTTGATTCAAACACGGCATTTTTTTTATTCAAAATAGAAAAAAAGGCGTTGATACTGAGGGGTTTCTTTTGTTGTTGGGAAGTAAGCATATTGGTTATGTGCATAACTTTAAACTTCGTTACCTTTTATCCTTTATCAAAGTTTTATCTACTTTCGCCGCAATCTTTAATTAAAACAAAAAAAAGAATGACACCGACTCAGGAACAACAAAATCTTAATAATTTACTTGTAGAACTTTTTCAACTCGATAAAACAGACCTCGATTTTGGCATTTATCGCATTATGAACATCCGTGCTAAGGATGTTCGGGCTTTTGTTGACGAACAATTGCCGCAGCAACTTAATGCGGTTATCAAACGCTTATTGAAAGGAAATGAGACGGACGTAGCGGCTGAATTTGAAGAAGTGACCAAGCAATTGACAACTAATTTTGGCGTTGACCCGTCCGATGATGCCGCTTTACAAACGGTTGTTGGTTTTCCTTTGGGTAAAAAATATATCGAATTGCGTGGAAAATTACGCAATCAAGTGGATATTTCTAAGGTCGAAAAAGCCGTCTATAACGATTTATACAATTTCTTTTCACGTTATTACGAAGAAGGGGATTTTATCTCAATGCCCCGTGCGGGTGAAAAAACGTACCTCATTCCTTACAATGGCGAAGAAGTTAAATTTCATTGGGCCAATCGTGACCAATATTATATCAAAACAGGGGAAAATTTTAAAAATTATGTCTTCAACAATGGCGTGAATCCACAGGCTAAAACGACAATTGAGTTCCGTTTGAGAGAAGCCGAAACGCCGCTAAATAACAATCAAACCAAAAAAGGTCGGGTTTTTATCCCGTTCCAATCCGAAAAAGAAGACTTTTTTCAATGGAACGCCGAAACCCGCGTCGCAACTGTTTCTTTTGAATACAAAGTACCTGATGCAAATGATGTGCAACGGTGGGGCGATAAACAAACTGTTAAAAATGGGAAAGGTATCAACGAAAACCTAATGGATGAACTGAACAAACGTATTTCGGATACTAAAGATGCTTATCTCAATGAACTTTGGAAAAAACCTGCGTCTAATGTGTCCCGAAACGCTGTTTCGGGAATGGGAAAAACAACGGAACAGCGTTCCGTTGCACAGTATCACCTCAATCGTTACACCTCAATCAATGCCTTTGATTACTTTATTCACAAGCGTTTGGGCGATTTTTTGAAACAAGAACTCGATTTTTATATCAAAAATGAAGTGCTTTCCCTTGCTTTTCTAAATGCAGACCTCAGTTCCGCGCAGATAACCGAGAGTATTGAACGCAATATTTATCGCGCAACGGCGGTGCGGGATGCGGCTTTGCACATTATTGACTTTTTGGCTGAATTGGAGGAGTTTCAAAAACGACTGTTTGAGAAAAAGAAGTTTGTCGTGCAAGCGGATTATTGCATGACTTTGGACGTGATTCGGAACGCTGTTCCGAATTTTATAACAGAATTCCTTTCAACGGAACAGCGTTCCGTTGCACATACACATACACAAATCAACGAATGGATAAAATTGGGCTTCATAGATACCCCCTCAGTAATTACAGAAGATTTTTTAGAAAATAACCCGTTTTTAGTCTTTGATACGCAATTTATGCCTTCCGATTTGAAATACAGACTGTTAGCAGCTATCCCTAATATTGATGAAAAAACAAATGGTATTTTGTTTAATTCGGAAAATTGGCAGGCGTTGAACTTTTTGAAAGAAAGGTTTAAAGGGAAAATTAAGAGCGTTTATATTGACCCACCTTATAATACGGCGGCTTCTGAAATTGTTTATAAAAACGATTATAAACATTCATCTTGGATTTCGTTGATGCAAGACAGGCTTTTAGCTTCAAAACCTCTTTTAGTTGAAAACGGTATAACTTGTTGTACCATTGATGATTTTGAAGAATCAAATCTTACAATGGCAATGAAAGAAACTTATACTGATTTTATTGGAAAAGTAGCCATAAGAATCAAACCTTCTGGAAGACCTATTCCAAATGGATTTGCTGTTTCTCACGAATACGCTTTATTCGCAACTGATAGCAACGAGACAGCTATAAGTCGTTTAGAAAGAGATGAAGAACAAATGTCGCGCTATCGTGAAACCGATGAAAAGGGTAATTTTTTTTGGGAAATGTTAAGAAAAGCGGGGTCTGGTTCAACACGATTTGATAGACCTACAATGTATTTCCCACTTTATATTGATGAAAAAAATGCTATTAGAATTCCTAAAATGGAATTTAATAACAAAAAACAAGAGTATGAAAAAATTGAGAATCCTCTTACAAATGAAAAGATTGTATATCCTATAAAAGATGATGGTAGTGCAGGACGGTGGTATTTAGGCTTCGAAAAATTAAAAACTATGCCTGATGACTTAAAAGGTATCTCACAGCCAAATGGCGATTATTTTATTTACTACAAAAGAAGACCAAACAAAGGCGTTCAGCCTACTACCGTTTGGGTAGATGCCAAATATTCAGCAACAGAACACGGCACAGCTTTAATTAAGAAGCTATTCAAAGAGCATAATATTTTTTCTTATCCTAAATCAATTTATGCGGTTGAAGACTGTTTGAAAGTATCTGGCTTAGATGAAGATTCTTACGCATTAGATTTTTTTGCGGGTTCTGGTACAACTGCACACGCTGTCATCAACCTCAACCGCGAAGATGACGGCAATCGCCGCTACATTTTAGTAGAAATGGGCGAATACTTCGATACTGTCACTAAACCGCGTGTTCAAAAAGTCATTTTCAGTGATAAATGGAAAGACGGCAAACCGCGAGCCGACGGCAAAGGCATCAGCCAAATTTTTCAATATCTGAAATTGGAACAATACGAAGACACGCTCAACAACATAGACACCGACCAAAATACTGAGGGGTTGTTGGAACTCTTGGATTTGCCAAATGAAAAGCTGCGGTATTGGCTACATGTGCAACGGAACGCTGTTCCGTTGTTAGAAGCACAACAACAACGGAACAGCGTTCCGTTGCACATGCAAGGTCTATACTATAAACCTTTTGATAGTTACTTAGACGTTATTCGTGAAAATGAGCGTCAAGAAACGCAAGTGGATTTGGTGACAACGTTCAATTATCTATTGGGCATTGACGTGACGCAATACTACTACGAACAACATCAAGGGCGTACCTACATCATTGTCACTGGCAAGAAGCGTGGACAAAATTATTGCATCATTTGGCGCAATTTCGACGGACTTGATTTAGAAATCGAACGGCATTGGATAAAAACGGGCGCGTGGTGGACAGCCGACGCTACAAAATATTGCAACGTTGACAACGCTTTTGGGGCATCAAATACTGAGGGGGAGCTAAAGCGGCTCATGTTTGAAGATTAAAGTGTCACGGAACGCTGTTCCGTGGTCAATTAGTGTCACGGAACGCTGTTCCGTGATTTTTTACACACATTATCAACGGAACAGCGTTCCGTTGCACATAAAACATTCTACTATGGATACTCTATTTTATCAACGAAATTTACCACATTGGCAGCCGATTGCAGCCAGTTTTTTTGTTACAACACGCTTGCACGGTTCTATTCCAATGCCTATTTTAAAACAATTGCGCGAACAAAAAGAACAATTGTTAGCAGAGGCAACTGCAACAGGTGATAAAGAAGCAATTTACAATGCACGAAAACGGCATTTCAAATTATACGATGAAGCATTAGACAGCAATCCTAATGGGCCTTATTACTTAGCCCAAACTGAAGTTGCTGAAATCATTAAGGAAGGTTTGCATCACAGAGATGGTAAGGATTTTACCTTGTGGGCGTATACGATTATGTCGAATCATATTCATTTTTTGGTGACAACTTATGAGACGAATACTGATTATTTGTGGAAAATTATGCAGAATTTTAAAAAATATACGGGGCGAGAAGCAAATAAAGTATTGGGACGTACAGGAAATCCTTTTTGGGATGAAGAATATTATGACCATATTGTACGTAATGATGATGAATTTCATAGAATTGAACACTATATAATAATGAACCCCGTCAAAGCGGGTATTGTGAAAAAGCCAGAAGATTGGCAATGGTCTTATCGTAAATGTGCATCGGAACGCTGTTCCGATGATGTGTAAGTGTCAATATCAATATCAACGGAACAGCGTTCCGTTGCACGTACACACAACATCAACGGAACGGCGTTCCGTTGCACATGCACACAACACAATGATAATATGAGTATTTCTATTTCAAACAAATTGATTCTTTTTGATTTTCTCCTCCGCGAGTTCGGATTTGAGGATTTCAAAGCGTTGCAAAATAAATTCTCGGATGAAGAATTGCGCTATGATGTAAGCGAAACATCGCATTTTTACAGCACTTTGGCGGGTAAGGACAAGGTTCGGGTGTCGGCTGAGGATTTGAAAAATTACGACGACAACATCATCGCGCATTTGCAAACAATCAATCAAAAGCGGCAACCTAAAATCAGTTTGAAATACTATCAATATATGTCGTTGCTGTTTACAGAACGGTATTTAGACCTATATTTCAAGGACAAAACGGTATTATCTGAGCGTTTGACGCAATTTGTGAATCATATCGGTTTGCACATTAGAGACTATCCAAAGTATCAATTTTTCTTCGACAAGATAAAAGACAAAGAAAACGGCGATAGAAAACAAATAGACGATTTTCGATTCACGGAGGAGGATTTAAACCTCATCGCGTATTGGCAAGCAACGGGAAGCGGCAAGACCTTTACGTTGCATTTCAATATTTTGCAATACCGTCATTATGGCAAAAAAATAAACAATTTGATTCTTTTGACGCCGACTGAAAGTTTGAGCAAACAGCATTTGGCCGAATTAGAATTGAGTGGCATTGATGCCGATGTTTATCCGAATAGAAAAGATGAAAGTAAAGTTGTGAAAGTGATAGACATTCACAAAATTAAAGAATTGACAAGCGGCAAAGGCGTAACGGTCAAAGTGAGTGAATTTGGTCAAGGCAACGCGATATTTGTTGACGAAGGACATAAAGGCGGGAAAGACGACGGCGTTTGGCGTGAATTACGTAAAAAAATGGGGACTGATGGCTTCACTTTTGAGTATTCAGCGACCTTCGGACAGATAGGCGACACGATGCACGCTTATTATGGCAAGAGCATTATTTTCGACTATTCGTACAAGTATTTTTATCGAGACGGTTATGGTAAAAACTATAAAATTCGGAATCTTGCGGAAGAAAAACAAGGTTTATTGAAAGATGTAACAGCACAGCAACACTACCTTTTAGCCAATCTTTTGGTCTTTACGCAGCAAAAACTGTATTTCAAAAATCATATTGATGCCTTAAAACCGTACCGCGTTGAAAATCCTTTGCTCATTTTTGTCGGGCATACCGTTAACCCGACCGACAAAACGAAAGTGGATAAAGACGATGATTACAAAGGCTTGACGGCTAACGAAGCGGTGACGAGCGACGTAAAACTTTTACTGCAATTTTTTAGCGATGTATTAGAAAATTCTGAAAAATATAAAGCCCTTTTATCGGAAATACTGAGGGGTGAAGGGCTGTTTCAAAATGAGTTTAAAGATGATTTAGAGTATCTGAAAGCGGCAACTGGAAATGACGCGGAAACCGCCTATTTGACGATTTTACAAGAAGTTTTCCACGCACAGGCACCCGATAAATTAGAATTACGCGCTTTGAGACGCGGCAACGGCGAAATAGGATTGCGGGTAAAAAATACGGATAATTATTTTGGATTGATAAATATTGGTGACGTCTCCACTTTCAAAAGCGGTTTGGAAGGAACGCCTTTGCAATTAGAGCCGTCGGATGCTTTGACCGAAGGGCTTTTTGATAGTCTTTCCGCCGTTACACAAAAGCCCGTAAATATCTTGATTGGTGCGCGAAAATTTATTGAAGGTTGGAATAATTACCGTGTATCGGGCATCGGTTTAATCAACTTCGGAAAATCGGAAGGGGCGCAAATTATTCAACTATTCGGACGCGGTGTGCGCCTAAAAGGTAGAGATTTCTCCTTGAAACGTACCAAAATGGGGGAAAGCATTGACGCATTTATGCCTTTGGTAGAAACCCTTAATGTATTCGGTTTGAACGCCCGCTACATGGAAAGTTTCCGTAATGAATTGGAAAAAGAAGGTATTGCGGTTGATATGCACGAGATAAAAGTGCCTGTTCAATTGTGGCAACAGAAAGGTAAAACGATTGATGAATTGGGCTTAAAAGTTCTGAAACGGAAATCAGCCGACGATTTCAATACGACGGAGGTTTTTGCTTTAGCCTACCGAAGTGATATAAAAATTAGTTTGGATTTGAGAACAAAGGTTTTGAACGGAACAGCGTTCCGTTCCACTTATACTGAGGGGGTCGAATGGGACTTAAAAAAATGGAAAAATTGGATAGATTGGTCTGATTTATTTTTGAATTTGAGCGAATTTAAGCATCAAAAACGTTTGTCTAATTTGAGTATTGCTGCAGCAACATTATCCGAATTATTTGAACAAATAGATGTAAAAGTATTGGCAGATGCCGACTTGACGATACAAAAAGCGAGCGATGCCCAAAGATTACAACGGGTCACGGCTTCGGTAATGCGGCAATACATAGAAAATTTTTACAATCGTAATAAGCGTCATTATGAAGGCAATAACTTAGAATCAGGGTATTTAAAGATAGGTGATCCGATTTTAACAAACTTAGATTACACGCTCCAAGTACGTTTGATTGATGAGGCAGGAAATAAAATTGCGAACATCGGCAGACGCATTGCCGAAATAGAAGAATTGATAGAAAAAGCAAAATCGGACATAGACGTTTACGACAATAAAAATGCTGTTTTACTTAACGCTTGGTTCGACAATCACGCCTATCAACCTTTGCTTTTAGATGCGTTGGATAAAAAATGGACTTACAAAATTGAAACAATTTCGCCCAAAGGTTTGAACGAGGGTGAAGCTGAGTTCGTTAAAGATTTGCAGAGATTCGTGATGGGAAAGGGTGGTTTATACCCCGATTACGAATTTTACTTATTGCGTAACGCGACAAAATCTAAAGGCTTTGGTTTCTATTTTGATAGTTTAGGCGGCTTTTTTCCTGATTTTTTATTGTGGATAAAAGCACCCGATGGCAAGCAATATCTCACATTTATTGACCCACATGGTTTAAGAAATGAAGACAATGGATTTGAAAGTGATAAAATCCAATTGTATAAAACGATTCAAAATTTGCCTGTCAATACTGAGGGGGTCGTTTTAAATTCTTTCATATTGTCACCAAATTCTTTCAAAGAGACGAATTTGAAAGCGCGTTTCAATTGCTCTAAAATGACGGACGAAGAATTTATCGAAAAATGTAAAACGCATCATGTTTTAGATATGAAGGGTAATAAAGACAACTACATCGAAACAATGATAGAGAGAGTTGTTGCTTAATCTTCCGACAATTGCTCTTTCTCCAAATACAATCGAATAAGGTTTGTAGGTTTAGCTTTTTTCATAGATAAGTATTTTTTCAGGCTCAACAAAAGGTTGCACTCGTTTGGATAGGTGCTTTTCACTTACAAAATCGACTTTGCGCTTGAGTAAAGTTTCAAGTTCAGTCCAAATTTGGAAATATTCCATGCCCGTTGGTAAATAATCACAATTCAAAACAACTAATAAATCAACATCCGATTTTGCCGTAGCTTCGCCACGCGCAAAAGAGCCAAAAAGATGCACTTTTTGAATGGCTGGTTGATGAGAAAAATAATTATGCAACAGCATAAGTTTATTTTTTGAGAGTCGCATATCCTATTTTTAGACAAAAATAATTCTTTTTTACAAAAACGCACTATTTTTTTCACGCTGTAAAAATATAGACAAGAAGTTCCTTCGGAATAAGCCACGTTTTCTACACATTTTGAGCGAAAAATGGCTTTTATACTGAGGGGTCCCTTTTTCATTTCTTCCCAAAAATAATTCTACTTTTACACCCTAAAAACAATAAAAAATTGAGTCAAAAAATCTTTTTAATCACGCCGCCGTTTACGCAACTCAACACGCCTTATCCCGCAACGGCGTACATCAAAGGGTTTTTGAATACTAAAAATATCGCGTCCTTTCAAGCAGATTTAGGCATTGAAACCCTATTGGCTTTGTTTTCAAAACAAGGTTTGACGGATTTATTTGCTAAAATTGACGCGTCAAACACGTTATTAACGGACAATACGCGCCGCATTGTGGCCTTGAAAAAGGATTATATTCAGACGATTGACGCCGTTATTCTGTTTCTGCAAGGCAAAAATCCGACGTTGTCTCACCTCATTTGTCAAGAAAATTTCCTACCCGAAGCATCGCGTTTTGCTCAATTAGACGACCTTGATTGGGCTTTTGGCTCAATGGGAACGCAGGATAAAGCGAAGCATTTGGCGACTTTATACCTTGAAGATTTATCAGATTTGATAACCGAATGCGTAGATGCTCATTTTGGATTTAGCCGCTACGCCGAGCGTTTGGGGCGTTCTGCAAGCAGTTTTGATGAATTATACGCTGCTTTACAAGCTGAATACACGTATATTGATACCATTTTCACAAATATACTGAGGGGGCATTTCGATGTCGGATTTGGGAGGGCGGATGTCGGAAATGCCGCCGAAATCCCAAATCCGAAATCCGAAATCGTTTTGGTGGCGATTACCGTTCCTTTTCCCGGCAATTTGTACAGTGCTTTGCGGTGTGGGCAATGGATAAAACGGCATTTTCCAAAAATAAAGATTGTCATGGGTGGCGGCTTTGCAAATACGGAATTGCGGTCGCTGTCGGATGTACGCGTCTTTGAATTTTTCGATTTTATAACGCTCGATGATGGTGAAGCACCGTTTGAAAATTTGTTGGAACATATTGTTGACGGAAAACGCCCTATAGAATTGCTAAAACGCACCTTAACTTTAATTAATAACAAGGTCGAATACATCAACAATAGTTTCACAAAAGACTACAAACAAGCCGATGTTGGGACGCCCGATTACAGTGATTTACTGTTGGATAAATACGTATCGGTGATTGAAATCGTCAATCCGATGCACCGCATGTGGAGTGACGGGCGTTGGAACAAATTGACGATGGCGCACGGTTGTTATTGGGGAAAATGCACGTTTTGCGACATTTCTTTGGATTATATTAAGCTCTACGAACCTGTTGCGGCCAATTTGTTGTGCGACCGAATGGAAGAATTAGTGGCGCAAACGGGTCAAAATGGCTTTCATTTTGTGGATGAAGCTGCGCCGCCTGCCTTGATGCGGGCATTGGCGATTGAGATTATAAAACGACAATTGACGGTCAGTTGGTGGACAAATATTCGATTTGAAAAGAGTTTTTCGCTCGACTTGTGTCGCTTGCTGAAAGCATCGGGTTGCATTGCGATTTCGGGCGGTTTGGAAGTGGCATCGGATAGGTTGTTGGCACTGATTGAGAAGGGCGTCACGGTGTCGCAAGTGGCCCAAGTGACGCGCAATTTTACGGAAGCGGGCATCATGGTTCACGCCTATTTGATGTACGGTTTTCCGACGCAAACGGCGCAAGAAACGATAGATTCCCTTGAAATGGTGCGTCAAATGTTTGAAATCGGCATTTTGCAATCGGGTTTTTGGCATCAATTCGCCATGACCGCCCACAGTCCCGTGGGTATGATGCCCGAAAAATTTGGCGTTAAAAAAGAGACCGAAACCATCGGCAGTTTTGCGAACAACGACATTGTTCACATTGATAAAACGGGTACTGACCACGACGCATTTAGCTATGGTTTGAAAAAATCGTTGCTCAATTATATGCACGGCATCGGCTTTGAATTGCCGCTACGCGATTGGTTCGATTTTAAAACGCCGCGCACTAAAATTGCCCCAAATTATATCGAAAATGCGCTGACCGAAGACGTCGTTTATTCCCTAAAACCAACGGCAAAAATCATCTATTTGGGTGGTATGCCGACGGTTAAGTATGCTAAGAAAATAAAGAAAAATAAAGAAATCGAGTCTGCAATGCTTTTGTTTTACGATAAAAAAGAAACATTTTCGTTACAAATCAGCAAATCTCAAAGTGTTTGGTTGCTCCATATTTTGCCCCAATTGATGCCGAATGAGGGGAAAATCCTCACGTTTAAAGACATTCAAACGGATTACGAAGCGGCGGGTTTGGAAGATTTTGAGCTGTTTTGGTACAACAAACCGTTTAGTCTGTTGACGGATTTTGGGTTGTTGGCTTTATGATTTAATGATTTTCTAGGCGAATTAAGATTGAAATGTGTTCTTTTATGTTTAATTTGCTCTACTTATCATAAAATCGGTTTTATACTGAGGGGGTTTCCTTTCGCACTTTTCTATACTTTTAAAAATAAAAAAACATTTGCTAATACTTGACTTGTTATCAAGTAAAGTATTAGCTTTGTGTTGTTAATTTAATTCATTTTTTTAACGATTTAAAATGACGAAAGAAAGTAAAGCGCGGATGATAGCGCATTTAGAAGAGAAATTGAAATGGTTAGATGCACTAATTGACCTTAACGAGGACAATTCAGATGCCGTTGAATCCTTACTGAATGAATACAGATTGCAAGCAAAAGCCCTTGCAGAATTGCGCGATGAACCAACAAATGATTGAAAATCAAGTAGATATACATTTGGTAGTGCAACTACAATTTTTTAATTTTTAAAATTTATTGAAATGCTTATCACTATCGCGGACTACTGCGCTCAACGAAATGTATCGAAACAGTTTGTTTACGAGTACATCAAAAAAGGAAAATTGACCGTCTTAGAATTGCCCACTTTTATCGAATTCAAGGGCGAAAAAGTGCAATTAGGCATGCAAAAAATGTTGGAAGTGTCTGAATTGCTCGCGCCAAAAGCGAAGGATAACAAGCCATTGCCGCCACTCGACAGCAAGGCGGACATGGGGCAATTTATTGAAGATATTACAGATGTGCCGTTGCTTCAAGATTTTTATATGCAACTCTTAACATCGAAAGATGCCGTTGAGAAAAAAGCGTTGAAGAAAAAAATGTACGAAACGATTGACGCTTCGCCTAATAAAAATTTTTTGAGAACAAGCATTGATGAAGCGAACATCAAACTCATGCAACACATGAGAAAAATGAGTAGTCAAATTGCTGAAGTGTTAAAAGAAAATCGCTTATCAGTGTGTGAAAAAGAAGTTATTGCCTAAAAAATCGGTTTTATACTGAGGGGGTCTTTTTTTCGATTATTGAAAAAAGAGACCCCCTCAGTATTTTCAGAAAAAATGCCTAAACAGCTTCAAATAAAGCCGTCATAGTCAATTGATTTTGAACCATTTGTAAATAATATTCGTTCGATTTTGCACCCAAAGTGGTGAGTAAAGTAATAAAAATGGTTTTTTTAGTTCCCGTTTTTTCGATAAAAACTTGACGTTTCAGAGCCAAATTTTCAGCGTCCGATTTATCTAAAACCCATGCGGCATTATAAAATTTCAACTCAATTAAATTGATACAATTGTCTTGTCTATCAATCAGCAAATCAATTTGAACGCCTGTTTCATCATCTGCTTTCGGCGTGTATCGCCAAACGGATTGCTCGGAATAAACGCCTGAAATGCCCAACGCTTTTTTGATTTCTACAATGTGTTTAAGGCAAATATTCTCAAAAGCGAGGCCGCACCACGTCTTCCAAGATTGTCCTGTTGACTTCAATTGCCATGTTCCTGCGCCTTTAGATTTGCTGTTTTCAATGAATTTGAGGTAAAAAAGTGAGTATTCATCCGTCAATTTGAAAATTGATTCCTTCATCGTTTTGCCGAAAGGCAGATACTCCGTGATGAAATTTGATTCCTCCAATTCGTCTAAGATTTTGCTAACCGTTCCCCCCGATTTGAATGAGCAAACGTCAATAATTTCGCTCCGTGTGAGTCCGCTTTGCTTGTTTGCGAGGGCGCGAATGACCGCAATGTGCTTGTCGGCTTTGCCAAAAAGTGCGGGATATAGGTCTTTAAATTCGCTTCGCAACAACCCGTCTTTTGAAAAACAAAGGCGGTCAATTACTTGCGTCGTGCTTTCACCCGCTTGAATATTTCTTAGGTAATGCGGTACGCCGCCCGTCACCATGAATAATTGAAGAATGTCATATTGGCTCAAATTGACGCGCTTACTTTTCAAATACATAGACGTTTCATGAAGTGTAAAAGTCTGTAAGCGAATACGTTGTGTGATTCGGTTGTGCAAACCACCTTTATTTCGAACAATATTTTGAATCATCCAAGAAGCTGCCGAGCCGCAAATAACGACGACTAAATTGTTTTGTTTGGACGCCCAATTGTTCCAGAAATAATCGAAAGCGGCTAGAAAACCCGATTTTTTATTGTCGAGCCACGGAAATTCGTCTAAGAAAATGACCCGTTTTTTATTTGTTGGATAGGCTTCAAAAAGATTTATCAACAGCCTAAAACCTTGCAACCAACTTTCAGGAATCGCCATCGGAACGGCAAGATTTAATTTAAAGGCCGTTTGTGCCGTTGAACTAAAATTCTCTAATTGTTCCTTAAAATCAACGCCGTTTGCCCCCGTGAATTCAAAGGCAATTTGTTTTTCATATACTGAACGAATTAAATAAGTTTTGCCTACGCGTCGGCGACCATACACCGCAATTAATTCTGCTTGAGGTGACGCCAACGCATCGGTCAAGATTTTGATTTCAGTTGCTCTGCCAATGAAATTTTCCATGTTCCTACATTTTATTTTTAGCCAAAAGTCCGACAAATATATTGTTTTGGCTGGAAATAAAAAATTATTATCAGCCAAAAATATTTCAATCTTGTACTTTTGGCTAGAAATAAAAAATCATTTTCAGCCAAAACATTTTTTAAAATAGCGTTTTGGCTGAAAATGATTTTATAAAAAGGCTCAAAATAGCTTTTATACTGAGGGGGTCTTATTTTTAAATATTTGATTGTCAATAAGTTACACAACTATTTCTTCCACTCAAAAACCGTCGGTTTATTCACGACCCTATATTTTGTATCCACGACACTCGCGTTGATAAACGTTGTTGAGCCGTTGTCTAAAATGCCGTGCGCTTCGTGAATATGTCCGCAGGCAAACAGTTTCGGCTGAATCCTGTCAATCGCTTCGCGGAGGTCAACGCAACCGACTTTTTCACCCCGCGTCGTGCGGTCGTGAATGCCAAAAGCGGGGCCATGTGTCATCAAAATATCCGTATTGTCGGGTATCAAATCCCAATGTTTTTTAATCTCCGCGCCCCGATGCCGATTGAATGCCCAATCGTAAAACCACGGCTGAATCGGCGACCCCCATATACGGACGCCTTCCACCGTCACGCCGCTATCGTTGAGATAAATCACGTTGTCGGGAATGATTTTATTGACATCACTTACGGGTGTACGTTCGAAATAAAAATCGTGATTGCCCGCAATGAACACCTTATGTTTATGCGGTAGGTCACGAAACCAATTCAAAAAAAGGATAATTTCAAACTCTTTTCCTTGGCTCGATACGTCGCCCGTGTGAATCAAAATGTCTCCGTCTGGCACTTTTACCTGTGTATGCAAACCATGCGTATCGGAAATAGCTACTATTTTCATATTTTTAAAGTTTATCACAAAAATAAGCTGTTTTTTGACATTTGCAAAATCGTGTAAATAATTGATTTTTAAATATTTATTACAATAAAACTATGATTTTGGATTTTTAAGGCAAAATACTGAGGGGTCTTAAATGAATGGCTCACTAAATAAAATTTGGGAAAGCAAGCAACTTTGTAAAAATATTGTTGAAGCTAGAGGTATGCAATATTCACATATAAAAATAATTAATGTTTTAATTAAGTGGCGCATTTTAGTTCTACTTTGGTTAACAAAAATAAGAATGCTACTTACGACAAACAAAAGCACTAAAAAATCATTAAAAAAGAGAACATTTGCAGAAAATATATTTCCCTAAATTAAACTCTAATATCACGTGAATTCTGGATTAAAATTATTGATTATCAATGATTTATACGCAGAGTCATGCCTAAAAACGTCGTCATTGCGAGGCACGAAGCAATCTGTTTTATTCAGCAGTCTGCGAAACTTAAAAGATTGCTTCGTGCCTCGCAATGACGACCTGTTCTAATGGGTATTAGTGGTAAAATTTAATGCTTAATTCAGAATTTACATTAATATCGGCAATGGACAGAAAAATAACTTTACGCGGTTTGGTTTATGCGTTATGCTTATTTCAAGGTTTTGTAGAGAATTTGTAGGAACGCCTTAAATGAAAAAGGTAGATTTTAAATGATGTTTTTGTTGAACATTTAACTCACCTTTGTTTTGTCAGTTTTATTGACTTTGCGGTTCTTCTATATATTCTAATTCAGACATAAACACAACGACTTTTTTTTATTTTTAGGTTCTGCGAGTTATTCACATTACGCTTCACATTCAAGCAACGTAAACACATCAATTTTTAGTAAGCACAGTATTAATCACTTATGAAATGCCGAGTTACCGAGTACCCCTCAGTAATTCGGCATTTTTTTTACGTACGGGCAACTTCAGTCGCCTGTGGTTTCAGATTTAAAAGTGAATGTATTACACCTTAAAATCTGAAACCTTCTTAGGGAACTTTTTCACCTTTAAATACGTTTAGCCCTCAAATTCTAAAACAAGTTATTTTTTTACTCAAATTTTCTTTAAAAATGAATATTGACATTCTCAAACGCGAACTCACCTATCGCACTGCTCGAAGCGGCGGCAGTGGCGGACAAAACGTCAACAAGGTGGAAACAAAAGTGGAAGTGCTGCTTGATTTGATGACTTCGGAGGCTTTTACGGACGAGGACAAACAATTGATTTTCAGTAACTTGGAAAACAAAATCTCGAAAGAAGGCATCCTCTCCGCCGTCAATCAAACCGAACGCTCGCAGTTGGCAAACAAAATTTTGGCTGAAAAAAAGTTGGTTAAACTCGTTGAAAAAGCCTTGATAAAAGCCGTGGAACGCAAACCAACAAAAACGCCCCCCTCAGTAGTTGCGGCTCGAAAACGAGACAAACGCCAAACTGCCGATAAAAAAGCCACTAGAAAAAAAGTCAGAATCGCACCCAATGGCGATTCTGACTTTTTTCTTTTGGCAGCTTGAAGAATTGTTAAATTTGTCATTCAGAAGGAACAAAACTTACTCCTCGGCCAGTAATTTTCTAAATTCTGAAATATCGCCGCCTTGTTTGTCCGATAAATGGACAAATTTTCCGAATTTATCAATCAAATAGTAAGCGGGAATTTCGTACAACCCGTACTGCTTTTTAGCCGTTTTCATATCAAGCGGCTGCCCGTTGACGCCAAGCGGATTCAAGCGATTGAGCGCAGCACGATACTGCGACGGTTGTTCGTCAATGCTCAAATTCAACAAAACGACCCCCTCAGTAGAAAGCCGTTTTCGGACATTGGCGTACTTCTCAAAATTGGCTACGCAAGGGCGACACCAACTCGCCCAAAAATTGATGTAAACAACATGCCCCTTGAAATCAGACAGTTTTTTTACCTCACCTTCTGCCGTAACTAATTGAAAATCAGGGGCTTCTGCGCGTTCTGTTACGTCAAGATAATTTTCGTACTTACGGTCAATTTCTTTAATAAACTCTTGAAAAGGGCAATCTTTTCGATATTGCTCAATGTGTTGACGCCCAAAAGTGTAGGTGCGTTCGCGCTGCAAAACCTCCAAAAACAGTTCTTTTTCAAGCCAAAAACGGTCATAATTGTCCATTTTTTTCTCGATTGTTGTGTATAAAGCGTCTTGACCGTCGCTTTCAAGATGTTGGCGGGTTTGAAAATGGATAAACGTTTTGAGCGCGTTGCGAAAAACGGATGTTTCGTTGCGGTCGTAATCCGTGTAATTGAAGCCTTTGGATGGAAAAAATCTATCAGCCGTCCGTCGCGCTTCTTCCTTGGTCATTTTTCGGAAAAGAAAAAAAGCGTATAATTTCGTATCGTAATTATACATGATGTTTTTCCAGAGTGATGAATATAAATCCCTAGGAATCTTCTTCTTATACTCATGCATAAAATCTAATTCGGCCTCGCGGTCGCCGTTAGCAAAAACCAAAAACAGGTCGGCATCCCATTTTGTCGCCCGCTCAACCGTCGTCGCTTCAAGCGTAGGCGAGAGCAAATTTGTCGAAAAATCGGACATCGGTTCGCTTCTAAACTCTCGTTTGAAACCCATCAAACAACGGTTGTTCACTGAACCTTGACCCGAAAACTTAATCGTTTTAAGCAAACTGTTGGCTTTAAAATAAATCTTTATATCATCAGTTGGTTCGATGTATAATTCAATAAACTCAGAGCCATAATGAAGCGTCACGAACTGGCCAAAGGGCAGTTCGATACCAAAATTAGCATCGCCTGAGGGCTGTTTTAGCTGAATTTTATGTACAAATTCTTCGCCCGCCGCGTCGTGCATCGTGCATTCAACCTCAAATACTGAGGGGGCCTCTACTTTCACTTGAAAAATAGCTGTGGCTTGTAAAACGTTGACAATCAAAGCCAAAGCAATGAAAAACGCGATTTTTTTATGGTTCATGTCGGTTTGTTTTTTGCAAATGTACAATTTTAACGGTTTTTCTTGTTCTTGATTTTCAAAAAATAAGTTGTTAGAGAGAATAGAAGTTGGTGCGGTCACGTACCTTTGAATGTAGGGTAAACGTAACGCGGCTTTCAAGTCGCTTTTTGTACGTTTATAAATCAACGATATACTATTAATCAAGCCGCGACCTGAGGGTCGCGTTACAGTAGAAAAATGAAAAAAGCATTATTCTTTTGTCTTGTAATCCCCGTTTTTGCGACCGCGCAAACGCCTAAAACGGTCAATTTGACGTCAAAAATCGAACACGTCACGGTCTTTTTCAACGGTGCGCAAGTCGAACGCTCGGCAAGTACCCCCCTCAGTATCGGACGTTCCGAAATCGTTTTTCGGGGCTTAACGGCGCAACTTGACGAACGCAGCGTACAGGTAAGCGGCGATGGGGATTTTACTCTACTTTCTGTGTCGCAACGAACGGATGTTGCGACAAATACGGCGAAAGAAGCCCTCGACGACCTTGCAAAACAGCAAGAGGTTTTGATGGAACGGATTGCGTTGGAACAAAATCAGTTGACCGTAATTCAGCAAGAAGAAACGATTTTGCAACGCAATCAAGTGCAACTTGTCGGTGTTCAAAACTCGACGTTGAAGCTAGACGACTTGAAACAAATGATTGATTTTCAACGCATTAGATTTAATGATTTATTGAACAAACGCTTAGAAATCAATAAAGATTTGAGCAGTTTGAACGATAAATTGCAGTTCGTTCAGTTGCAAATGGAACAACAACGGCGGCCAAAAACCGTCGCTACCAAAGAAGTTATTGTCTTGGTGGAAGCCAAAATGGAAACGTCAGCCAATTTTAAATTGAGTTATATTGTTCCCAATTCAAGTTGGACACCGACCTATGATTTGCGCGTTCGCAACCTCACCGACCCCCTCAGTATGCAGATGAAAGCGAGCGTCACGCAAGGATCGGGCGAGGATTGGAAAGACGTAAAATTGACCCTTTCGACGGGCAATCCGTCGGAAAATGGGACAAAACCAAACATCAAAACGTGGTTTTTGCAACCGATTCGGCCAAGAGAAATGCCCGTTTCGTATTCCGTTGAAGCGCAAATGAGAGAAAGAGTTGCGGGTATGGAGGCAGAAGAAAGTAGATTAAAAAATAAACCTACTGCACCGCCACCACCGCCAGCTCTCGAACCCGCTTCAACGCCACAAGTTGCTGTTAATCAACAAATTACGTCAACTACTTTTGCCATTGAGCAACCGTATTCCATTCTCAAAAACGGCAAAGCGAACGTTGTTGACATTAAGAATTTAACGATTGCCGCGACGTATGAACACTACGTTGCACCAAAACTTGATGGCGACGCTTTTCTGACGGCGAAAGTTTTGGATTGGGAACAATACGGCTTGCTAAGTGGTGAAGCGAATCTGTTTTTGGAAGGCATTTTTACGGGAAAAATGTTGTTGAATACCCGAAATACAAGCGATACGTTGATTATTTCGTTGGGTCGAGATAAAAACGTCGTCGTCACACGGACAAAATTGAAAGAATTTACCAAAACAAAGTTCCTTTCTGACCGCCGAAGCGACAGCCGTGCCTACGAAATTGTGGTGAAAAACAAGCGCAGCATACCCCTCAGTATTTTGGTTGAAGACCAGATTCCTGTCTCCACTGACAAGGCAATTGAAGTAGAAAAAGACGCCGATAAAGCTGAAATTGATGAATTAATGGGCAAATTGTCTTGGAAATTGAAGGTGGCGGCGAGTAAAGAAGTGAAGGTTAAGTTTAATTATTCGGTGCGTTATCCCAAAGACTTAAAGTTAAATATTGACTAAAATGTTTCGGGTAGGATACCAACAAAAAAAGCCCCCCCAGTAAGTGGATGCTTTTTTTGTTGGAATATTGAAAACTCTCGGTTGTTTTTCAATAAGATACGCATTAGGTAAAAATAGCATAAAAATTTCATGCAATGGCATAAACTGCTACGCCCTCATCGGCTTGCGTGTTCTCGTGCAGATGACGTTGGTAAATATTATCCAAATTGAGCCAATACTGAGGGGTCTGATTGAAGGCTTCACCAAGGGCTTTTGCCACCTCAATCGTTATCAAAATCCTGTTTTTGAGGAGATTAAGCACCATTTGGGGGCTGTAACCGAGTGCGTCGGCTAAGTCTTTTTGTGTCCAATCACGTATCTCCATTTGCTCTTTAATGAAGTCGGCGGGTGTAGAAACATAGAAAGGTTTGAGCAATTTTACAGAAGTCATATTGATAATGTTATAAATGTAAAAGGATGCGCGTTCGCTTATTTTATATTGTCGAGCTCAATCATAGTGATTTGAAATGTCGTCAATGCCTACAATTCCTACCGTTTGAACTTCATTTTGCCAATCAATTTCCATTTCAAGGCGATATTTCCGATTTAAACGCATAGAATAGCGGTTAGTTGTGCCGTAGAGTTTCTCAAAATTCAAGGCTGGGTCTTGCCAAAAATCATGTATTGTTTCGGCGGCCATGATTTTAGTAACACACATAACAAATTTTCGACTTACATCAGCTTGCAATGGGTATTTTCTAGATTTGCCCGTTGTGTAGAGTTTTTCTAACTCCTTGCTTGTAAAGTATGCTTCCATGTCTTCAATAATTTTTATGCCATAAATGTACGTTTACTATTTTATTTCCAAAAACAAAAATCAAGGTATTGATTCAATTTTTATTTTTAAAATATGAGACAATCATGCTTTTCGGCAGTATTTTGTCTATTTTTAGAAAGAATATGCACTGAAAAATCTGTAAAAAACCGATAAATCAATAAGAAAACGTTAAACTCCGTTAAGGCCAATTTAAAGGATTTGGAGAATAGTAGAAACGGGCGTATTTTCGCTAAAAGTTTTAAAAAATACCTCACAATGAGTCAATTACGCGCCCTTTTCGTCTCTTTTTCAGTCATTATTTTGACTGCTTTTTCGGCCTTCGGCCAATCAAATCCTTACGACGGTGCTTATCGTGGCACTAACGCGAACAATCAACGCCGCCTTCATCGGCATTGTACGCAACCTTATGGTCAGAAAGCCTTTGCACGGGATTATCCGTCGTTGGCGAACGCCAATATTTATCACCTCGACCGTGAATTACGGGAATTTACCAAGTATCGGTGCTTGTCGGCGGAGCAAATCCGCCGTCTTGCGGTTTTGTATCCGACCGACCGCGATAAATATGAATATTTGGTTTACTCGCTAAATTACGTTTTCGATATTGAAAATTACGCCCTCGCGGGAAGCGTTTTGGCCAATCACAATGCCCGTGACGGTTTCTATCGGGTCTTGGTTCAAGAAGGTGTTCCTGCGGGTGACTACTATAACGCGTATAATAACGTAGTCGGTGGCTTGGCGTGCAACACGTGTCCACAGCCGTTGCAAGTTGTGGCCTCTCAGTATCCGCAGTTCCAAAACCAAAATCAAGGAACTTTTCAAGGTCAAAATCAGCCCTATCAAGGTCAAATAGCGTCTAATCAACCGTATCAGCAAGGGCAAATGGCTCAAAACCAAGGCAATGCATACAATAATTTGCCCGACCCACGCTACAACAATCCACAAAATTTGCCCGATGTTTACGACGAACCTACGCCTAACAACAGCCTCGGCTTGAACAGTGGCTATCGCGGTTTGATGACGTACTCGGAATTTCAAACGCTGAAAGAACGCGTCAAACAAAACACGTTGGACAATGGAAAATTGGAAGCCGCACGCAACTTGACCCGTGCTAACACATTGACAGCCAATCAAGTAGCTGAAATTGTACACCTCTTGGTGTTGGACAACAACCGTTTGGAATACGCCAAATTTGCTTATGAATACACCTACGACCGTCAAAATTATTTGATGGTGGCCGATGCTTTATCGTTTACAAATAACCGTCGGAGTTTGGAGCAGTTTATTAATAGTAAAAAGTAATTTTACGCCAATTGAAGCGTAAACATTAAAAATCCCGAACTTTCTAACAAGAGCGTTCGGGATTTTTTTATGTTTACACTTCAAGAACCCAAAATACTGAGGGGGCTGTTCTTCGCAAAAAGTGGTGCGGCTTACGCACGTCGGAGACGCCGTGAATAGTACATATTGGGTTGAAAATCCTCACGAGCCTGTGCATTTATTGGGTGTAGTGGATTCATTTACAAGGAGTTAGGTAATTGGAAGACATGGCGCGAGTGGGCATAATAGACTGCCTGTTAAGAAGTTAGGCGACTATAAGACATGGGGCAAGCGGAGTTAGGAAGTTGAAAGACAGGGCATTGGCGGGCATAAAAAAAGAAACATCTCAATGTCAACTGAGATGTTTCCTTTTTAGCTCTATTCTCGGAACAGATTATCTGAATATTTTAGTCGAAACCGTTGATTGTCCTTTTGTAACATTCACGATAAACATACCACATTGGTTCAAGTTAACAACGTGTTCGGAAACACCACTTGTTGTGCTAATTACTTGATTTGCAACAACTTGTCCGTTTGTGTTGTAGATGCGAATGGTTGCAGCACCTTCTGAATCAGAAGCGATATTGATTTTTGAACCTTCTTCCGAGCGCGTTGCATTGACTGCCAAAGAGCCTTTTGAAGCTACCGCAACAACTTTCGATGTGCTTTCTTTATCGGCCATGTCAATCGCTTTGATGCGGTAGTAATTAACAGAGCCTTTCAAGTTTGCATCAGTGAATGAGTAGTTATTCAACGTTTGGCTTGTACCAGCCGATTTAACTTCACCGATTGGTGCGAAGTTCGAACCATTCGTTGAACGCTCAACAATAAATGTGCTATTGTCTTTTTCAGTTGCCGTTGACCAAGTAATGAGGTTTTTGCCTTGGGATGATTTCGCATCAATAGCGACCATCTCAATAGCAACTATTGGCGCGCAGGTTGTGACGGTAATGAAATTTGATGATGTTGTAATACCACCGTCTTTCGTAGCCACAACCGTTATCGTAAAAGTACTGCCTACTGGTGTGTAAGCAGGAATGTTTACCGTGGCACTTTTTTGTGTACTCGATGTCATTGGCATTGGAGGTAATACAATGGCTCCACCTGTTGCCATTGGTAAACCGACGATAGTGAATGAAGCAAAGGAGCCAGGGGGGAGCGTTTGGTATTGCATACTTATCACAAAGGGTGTGGCTGAAGCCGATGTGGGGTTGACAACATGACAAATGCCATTTGGCGTTACTGTAAGCTGTGCGAAAGCTGTTTGTAAAAAAAGTAAGGTAACTGTGATTAATGAAACTAATCCTTTCATAATAATAAAATTTAGTAGTGTGAAATATATACAGAACAAGATGCAAGTCACTTGCCATCTCGTCGATTCGTACAAGCCTTTTTACGCGGAAGCGTGACAATAATAAATTAAAATAAAAAAGTATCCGTTCCAAGGCTTTCCAACTCCTTGACAATCAACGCACTACACACAAGCACGGGCGGCTCGTGCGTAGTGAATTGATTTTGCAATGAGTTAGGAAAATGGGAAGCTATCGGGTGAAAACCCTCACGAGTTTGCACGTGAGTGAACGTAATAGGTTGATTTGCAAAGAGTTAGGAAGCGGGTAACGAATTGTAAGAAAAATATTAGAGTTGATGAAAAGTATTTTATCGAAAAATAGACCCCTCAGTATTTGACGCTTAAAGCGGATTTTTTTTTTAGAATCAATGGGTTTTTAACCGCGCAAGTTTGTAGAAAATAATGGTAACGATTAAACACGTAAAAGCGATAAGCCCATAAACGAGTGACCCGCCGTCATGGTAATTAACGCCCGATGCAACATCAAAATAATTACCTCCTTCATTGTAAGGCATTTGGTATCTATCAATTGACACCCATGCAAAAAACAAGGTAAGTATGAGACACACGGCGACAGCAATTTTACTTATGATTTTTAGCATTATCTATTTGATATTCAATTGATTATTCATTGCAGTTTTTCACTCAATAACTTATCCATTTCCTCCACCGTTAGATTGACGCCCATGATGACCCCCTCAGTATTGAGCAAGAATTTTGTTGGAATCACGCGTACACCATATAATAACGTGAGGGGCGAATCCAAATATTTGAAATCTGAAATATTTATCCAGCCTTCCATACCCATTTTCTGCACCGCCGAAAGCCACCGCATACGGTCTTTTTCGACGCCAAAACTCACAATATCAAAATTAGTTGCATCTTTAAATTTATTATTATGAAATTTCTTGTGCAAAGTTCTCAACTTTGGCACTTCTTCGATGCAGGGGCCGCACCAACTGCCCCAAAAGTCGAGCAATATATATTGCCCACGCGTTTTTGACATATCAAATGGCTCGCCGTTGAGCCTAATTGAAGCGAAATTCGGCGCGATTTCACCGTTGATAACGCTTGGTTTTTTGTAAAAATAACGCCCTACGACGTAGCACAAGCCAAGGGCAATCAAAATGTACCCGTAATTTTTTTTTAATTTTTCCAACATACTTATTTTTTTTAGGCCGCAAAAGTAGCCCTTCGTGGGCATTCGGCGTTTGTGAAAATTATAAATTCTGCCCATTTTTGGTAACTAAATTTAGTCCTTTTACGTATCAAAAACCCTTGAAATGTTAAAATTTCGATTTATTAACATCGTATTAGGAACGTTAAGTAAATAAAAGCGTATTTTACTGGCTCTTTCTCGCTGCGCTCGAAAATCGCCATCTGAAGGATTTTTTAGGAGGCAGCTTGTTT
>JAYSRS010000576.1:0-8974 GCA_043720935.1 Saprospiraceae bacterium | reverse complement strand
GTAAGTCAAGCCGATAACGCCGCGCTTGTTTTTTGGCAAATCAATACCTGCAATACGTGCCATGTTTCTATTTTAATTTTTAACCTTGACGTTGTTTGAATTTGGGATTCTTTTTGTTAATAACGTATAATCTGCCTTTACGACGTACAATTTTGCAGTCAACAGAACGTTTTTTAATGGAAGCTCTTACTTTCATTGTTCGTTATATTTATATTGAATTAAAGTCATAGGAATAATGATGAATGATGAACGATGAATGAGGGATTTATAAACCCACACGAACCTTTCACCTTTAATCTATCCCTTAATTATCGTCTAAAAATGCCTAAAAAGGACGTTTATATTTTTAATTAAAAATTCAGAATTAAAAACTAAAAATTCTCCATTACGTCTAACACGTCCTACGAATTTTTAATTTTTAATTCAAATTTACTTATAACGGTAACAAATACGACCGCGCGACAAATCGTAAGGAGACATTTCAACCGCCACTTTGTCGCCAGGGAGGATTCGGATATAGTTCATCCGCATTTTACCCGAAATCGTTGCCAAAATAACGTGGTCATTTTCGAGGCGTACCCGAAAATTCGCGTTTGAGAGTGCTTCTTCTACGATGCCGTCTAATTTTATTAAGTCGTTTTTTGCCATGAAAATCTTGAATTGATAGTAAAAATTCGATACCGTTGTGACGTTTATTGATGTAAAACATTGAAAATCAACATTTAACGAACAACAAACCAATATCTGCCGTTTTCGGCGTGCAAATATCTATTTAATTGGTTGAACCGCCAAGAGATTTGCATTATTCTTTTCAGCTTCTTCAATAAATGAATGGTCAGACAAAATATCTGCCTTTCCTGCACGTACCGCAATCGAGTGTTCAAAATGCGCGGAAGGCTTCCCGTCTCTTGTCAAAATCGTCCACCCGTCAGGCATAAGCCGCACATCTTTCGTCCCCATATTTATCATCGGTTCAATCGCAATCACCAAATTTTTACGGAGTAAAAACCCATTGCCGCGTTTGCCATGATTCGGCACATCAGGTTCTTCGTGCATACTTTTACCAATGCCGTGTCCAATCAAATCGCGCACAACGCCGAATTTATGTTGCCGTTCGCATAAATCAAACACCGCAAAACCAATATCACCCATCCGTTTGCCAATCACCGCTTGTTCAATCGCCTTGTGAACCGACAATTTTGTCACTTCCAAAAGCTTCATTACTGAGGGGGTCGTTCCAACAACCGCATACGTATAAGCCGCATCGCCGTAATAGCCATTCAAATTCACGCCGCAATCCACTGAAACCACGTCGCCTTCTTGAATTTCACGTTCGTTTGGAATGCCGTGAACTACTTGGTCATTGATAGAAATTGTCAACGTGTTTGGAAAACCGCGATAGCCTTTGAAAGCAGGAATCCCACCGTTGTCCAAAATAAACGCTTCAACTTGTTGGTCAAGAAATATACCCGTTACCCCCGGTTTAATCAAACTTCCCGCAAGTGCAATTGCCTTGCAATTAAGAATGTTTGCCAACCGCATCAACTCTAATTCGTCGTCGGTTTTGTAATAAATCTCTTTCTTATCTGGTGACTGAAACATTTTTATTGAATTAAAAATTAAAAATTAAGAATTAAAAGCTGTGTATTATTCTTAATTTTCAATAGTATTTATCTTAAAATCAGCTAAAATAGCCTTTTATACTGAGGGGTCTATTTTGGAAAATTCAGTTTCAAAGTCGGCCATTCAGTTTTCAAAATACTATAAATAACCGTACTCCGTCTAAATCCGTCAAGCATTGACGTATGACTACGCATAATGCCTTCAAATTGACCACCTATTTTTTGGATTGCATTACGCGATTGCGTATTTCTTTCATCGGTTTTAAGTTCCACGCGTTCAAATCCCAAGACATCAAAAGCGTATTCTAACAGTAAAAACTTACAATTTCTATTCAATCCGCTTGCTTGAAAGTCTTTACCAATCCAAGTTCTGCCTATTTCAACGCGTTTATCTACGTTTGATAAATTCCAAAAACTCGTACTTCCCGCGTATTTCTGCGTTTTTCTGTCAAAAATGATAAAAGAATACACCGTTTTAATGGCTCTATTCTCTACCGCTTTGTCAACAAATTCTTTAATGTGTTCTTCTGTATGAATCAAATAAGGCGAAAACTGAACAAGCGTTTCATCCGCCGTTGCGACATTCAAAAGATTTACCCAATCGTTTTCCTGTAAAGGTCTTAGCAAAACCCTTTCATTTTCTAATTGAATGTCTTTTGAAAAATCGAAATCCATAAGTCAACGATGAATGATAAATGAGGAATTTTACAAATGCTTGATAATCATTTAGTTGCAAATTTCCAATGCTAGCTTTCAGCAACTTTCGCTTTGAATTTTTCGCGGCGGCGTAGCTGCCAAATCTTGGTAACACTTAACTATCCACCATTTTTCTACGCGGTGTAACCGCGAAACAAGCAGTTTTGCGGTTACACCGCATAGAAAACGCACTTGTCTGCTTGGTATTACCGAGATTTTGCAGCTACGCCGCAACGCAACTTGGAATTCCAAAGCAGAAACTGATGGTAAATCTGATGTTCAAATGTCAATTTTCATCAAAAATACTGAGGGGCCTATTTTTAGAGAATCTAGGAATAAACGCCCTATTAACGAGAGTTTTAGATAAAAAATTAGGAATTAAAAAGCGCAGCGACGTGAACGAACGTGCATTTTTAATTCCTAATTTTTTAAAAAACTATTTAAAATATATTGAATTACAGGCCACCTTCACCGACGTTAATCAAACCGCCACGGCCTTGCAATTTACCACTTTTTGTCAAACCATCGTACTTGCTCAAAAGCAAATAAGACTCGATTTGCGTCAATGTGTCCAAGATAACACCAATCATGATGAGAATAGACGTACCGCCGAAGAAACGTGCAAAGCCCGAACTTACACCGAAAAACGCTGCCATACCCGGCATAATTGAGATAAAACCAAGGATAATTGCGCCTGGCAATGTGATACGTGTGGTAACAGCATCAATAAATTCTGCTGTATTTTCGCCTGGCTTAACACCCGGGATAAACGCATTTTGACGCTTCAAATACTCCGAATACTGTTGTGGATTGACAATCAAAGCCGTATAAATGTACGTGAAAACAACCACTAAAACGAAATACAAAGCATTGTGCGGCAACGATGTGTAGTCATTCAATTTACCAATGAAGCTATTTGGGTCAGTGTTGCCACCTGCAAATTGCGCGATAGTTGAAGGAATAAACATCAAAGCCTGTGCAAAAATGATGGGCATAACACCCGCCGAATTCAATTTAATTGGCAAATAATCACGGTTGCCAGCAGCAGGAACTTCTGCACCTGTACGACCTACCATGCGTTTTGCAAATTGCAACGGAATCTTTCTAACTGCTTGAACCACAACGATAATACCCATAATGATTGCAAACCATATTGCCATTTCGAGAACAAAAGTGAAACCACCTTGCAACGAAAATTCAGCAATAATTGATTGGGGCAAAACATCAATGATACCTGACATGATGATAAAAGACGTACCGTTACCTAAGCCTTTTTCTGTGATGCGCTCACCGAGCCACATAGCGAAGACAGTACCCGCCGTCAAAATCACCAAACCAGAAAACCAAAAGACACCTGGATTCAAACCTGACGCAATCGCATTTTGCGAAGTCAAGTAAGTCAAATAACCGCTACCTTGAACGGCGGCAACGCCGATTGTCAAGAAACGCGTCAACTGATTCAATTTCTTACGACCCGACTCTCCTTCGTGCTGTTGCAAACGTTGGAAATACGGAACGGCAAAACCCAACAACTGAATGATGATTGACGCCGTAATGTAAGGCATAACACCTAACGCGAAAATTGCGCCCTTAGAAAACGCACCACCCGTAAACGTGTTGATTAAACCTAACAAGTCGTTGCTACCGCTACGGCTATTCGCCAAAGCGTCAAGAGCTTGAGCATTCACACCTGGCAGCAAAACGAATGTGCCTAGACGGAAAACGAACAACATACCAAGCGTCAAGAGAATGCGCTTGCGGAGTTCTTCGATGCCCCAAATGTTTTTAAATGTTTCGATTAGCCGATTCATTGAGCTATATTTTTTTTGATGTGAATAAAACGTTTCATAACGACTTTACCCGCTCAAAGTTACGCAAACTGTTCAGAGTTATGCCGCACATTCCACAGCTTTCCGCTCACGTACAATTAATGTTACTGAGCCACCAGCAGCTTCAACAGCCGCTTTAGCCGCGTCAGAACAACCGTGTGCTGTCAATGTCAATGCAGTTGTCAATTCACCGTCAGCCAAAACTTTGACGAGTTCGCCTTTCTGGATATAACGGTTTTCATACAAAAATGCCGCCGTTATGTCCGTAACGTTGAATTTTTCAGAAATTGCTTGCAATTGACCCAAATTCATCGGGATATACGCCACGCGGAACGGATTTTTGAAGCCACGCTTAGGCAAACGACGTTGCAAAGGTGTTTGACCACCTTCATGGTGACGCTTGTTTTTGTGACCAGAACGGGCTTTATCACCCTTGTGACCGCGTGTTGATGTGCCACCACGACCTGAGCCTTGACCACGACCAATACGTTTTACGCTATGTGTTGAACCCTTCGCGGGTCTCAAATTATTTAATTCCATTGTTTGAAAAACTTTTCAAATTTCAAATTCAAGATAAAGAATTTCAGATTTAAAATTCCAAATTCCCATTTTTAATGCCCAAATACTGAGGGGGTATAAAAGTTTTAAATTTGAAATTGTAAAACTTGAAACTAGCAACCGCCGTCCATTGATGTCGTAACGAGGTGTGCAATTTTCTTAACCATGCCCAATATTTGGGGCGTGACTTCTTTTTCTACCGTGCCGTTCATTTTGCGGATGCCCAATGCTTTGACCGTATCTTTTTGGTCTTTCGGACGGTGAATCGTGCTTTTTACAAGCGTGATTGTAATCTTAGCCATTGTTATTTAAGATTTAATAGATTTGGGGCGTCGGATGTCGGATGTCGGATTTTCTAAAATAGCCCCAAATACTGAGGGGTGTCTAAAAAAATCTAACATCCAAATTCCGTAATCCGAAATCGAATTACCCGTTGAAAACTTGATTGATGTCAATACGGCGTGTTTTAGCGATTTGTTGAGCTGTACGCAATTTCGACAACGCATCCAAAGTTGCCTTAACAACATTGTGTGGGTTTGACGAACCTTGCGACTTAGCCAAAACGTTGTGAATACCTGCCATATCGAGAACGGCACGCATCGCACCACCCGCAATAACACCTGTACCCTCCGAAGCTGGCTTCAACAAAACTTTACCTGCACCGAATTTACCAAGTGCTTCGTGTGGAATCGTACCTTTGATAACAGGAACTTTGATGAGGCTTTTTTTAGCATCTTCAACTGCCTTTGCAATCGCTTCCGATACCTCACGGGCTTTACCCAAACCTTGGCCGACCATACCTTTACCGTCACCAACGACTACAATCGCGGCGAAGCTAAATGTCCGACCACCTTTTGTTACTTTCGCAACGCGGTTGAGGGAAACCATTTTTTCTTTAAACTCTGAAGTTTCGCCTGCGGCGAGTTTTTCATTATTCTTTGCCATTAGAGAACATATATATTTTTAAAGACGGCGTTTTTTTTGAATTAGAAAGCTAGACCACCTTCTCTTGCACCTTCCGCAAGGGATTTGATGCGACCGTGATACAAGAAACCACCTCTGTCAAATTTAGCAGTTGTAATACCTGCTTCTTTTGCTTTTTCGGCAATAGCCAAACCAACTACCTTAGCTTGGTCAACTTTTGTTCCTGTAAGACCGATTGATGTTGCAGCACCGAGCGTATGCCCTACTGAATCGTCAATCAATTGGCAATAAATCGCTTTGTTACTGCGGAAAATCGCTAAACGTGGCGTTGTTGCCGTTCCGCTAACTTTTTTGCGGATTCTTCTGTGAATGCGAGCGCGACGCTCTTTCAAAGTCATTTTCATAGTCGAAAACGAAATTTAAATTTTTATGAAAATCCGAAATTTCTTTATTTTTCTATTGTATCACGGACTTTAGTCCGTGCGTATTTCTACATATTCACGGACTAAAGTCCGTGATACAATAAAAGAACAAGCCCTGAACTCGAAATTCCAGAAAGTGAACTTAATGTTTGAAAAATTAGACCCCCTCAGTATTTTTAGCTCTTTTAGTGGTTTCCACGTTCGGGAAACTTTAAAAGTTTCCCGAACGCTTGTTACACTGAACACTAAATATAAATCAGAAAGATTATTTTTTCTTACCACCCGCTGTTTTACCAGCTTTGCGGCGCAATTCTTCGCCTTTGAATTTGATACCTTTACCTTTGTATGGTTCAGGTGAACGGAATGTACGCAATTTAGCACAAACTTGACCTAACAATTGTTTGTCATGGCTGCTCATAATAATAGTCGGAGGCGAACCCTTAACCATTTGAGCTTCCCATTTAACTTCCGCAGGCATTGCTACTTCAATCGGGTGAGAAAAACCAAGCGTAAACAACATATTACCGTCTTTTGGCTCGACTTTGTAACCAACACCAATCAACTCCATCGTTGCTGAGTAGCCTTCGCTTACACCGTGTACCATGTTTGAAATCAACGAACGGTATAAACCGTGTAAAGCGCGGTGACGCTTTTGGTCGGTTGGACGCGTTACGCTAATTGTACCGTCTTCGACAGCGACCGTAATGTCAGCATCAACTTGTTGCGTCAATGTGCCTTTAGGGCCTTTTACTGTTACCAAATTACTTTTTGACACTGCTAATTCTACTTTTGCAGGTAAAGCAATTGGCAATTTACCAATTCTTGACATCTTTTATATCCTTTTAAAAGAGTTCTAATTTTTGAATTCGCCCCTACTATTCACGTCAGCCTAGATAAAACGGGATAACAAAACGCTTTAAGAAAAGTCAAACATTTTTGAAATCTAGGAAAACTTATCGAATCAGTGGACTCATTTTGATTAATAAACGTAGCAAAGCAATTCGCCGCCAACGTTCAATTTACGGGCTTCCTTGTCGGTCATCACACCCTTCGAAGTAGAGACAATTGCAATGCCTAAACCGTTGATAATGCGTGGGATAGACTTCGCGCCGCTATACTTCCGCAAACCTGAACGAGAAATGCGTTGCATTTCGCGGATAACAGGCTCTTTGGTTTGAGGGTCGTATTTTAAGGCCACTTTGATAAGACCTTGACCATTTTCCGACGACTCAAACTTGTATTTGAGGATGTAGCCTTGCTCGTACAGGATTTCGGTAATACGCTTCTTCATGTTTGAAGCAGGTATTTCTACGATGCTGTGCCGTGCCATTTGCGCGTTCCGAAGACGCGTCAAGTAGTCAGCTATTGGATCTGTTACTGCCATTTTATAGCAATTTTGATTTTTTTTTATGTCGTTACTGAGGGGGTATCAATTAAAAGGTGTGAAATTGACCTGCCGCAGTAATTAATTTTTAATTAAATTAAAGGAGATATGAGTTATGAGTTATGAATTATGAGTGTTTGATAACGGATTATCTAGCAACTTATAACTTATCACTCATAACTTATCACTACCTTTTACCAAGATGATTTGGTAACACCAGGCAATTTGCCTTCAAGAGCCATTAAGCGGAAAGTGTAACGGTTGATACCGAATTTACGCATAAAACCCTTTGGACGACCTGTTAATTGGCAACGATTGTGTAAACGAACTTTCGAGCCATTGCGGGGCAATTTGTCGAGTTCTTCCCAATTGCCTTCAGCTTTGAGTTTTGCACGAACGTCGGCTTGTTGAGCCACCATGCGTTCCCGCTTTATTTCTCTTGCGATGATAGATTTCTTAGCCATTTTCTTTATTAAGTTTTGAGTTTTAAGTTTTGAGTTTCGAGTTATTCTACACTCAAAATGCCCAACTCCACCCCTTTTTTATTTTTTAAAAGGCATTCCCATTGCTTTCAACAAGGCCAAAGCTTCAGCATCTGTATTCGCCGTAGTGACGAAAGTGATGTCCATACCTTGAATTTTGTTGATTTTGTCAATGTCAATTTCAGGGAAAATGATTTGCTCGGTGATGCCCATTGTGTAGTTGCCACGACCGTCGAAAGACTTGTCATTAACACCTTTAAAGTCACGGACACGCGGCAAAGCCAATGTTACCAAACGGTCTAAAAATTCAAACATTTGTTGGTTACGCAATGTAACGCGGACGCCAATTGGCATACCTTCACGGAGTTTGAAGTTCGACACCGATGTACGGGCTTTGGTAGAAACGGCTTTTTGACCTGCAATCGTTGAGAGTTCGTTCATCGCCACATCGACCAATTTCTTGTCTTGTGTCGCGCCACCAACGCCTTGATTGATACAGATTTTTGTAATGCGTGGAACTTGCATCACCGTTTTGTACTGAAATTGTTCCATAAGTGCAGGAACAACATCATTCAGATACTTAGTTTTTAATCTTGGAACGTAGCTCATTATTGAATCGTTTGACCTGATTTTTTTGAATAACGAACCACTTTGCCTTCTTCTTCACGACGACCAACCCGAGTCGGATTGCCTTGTGCGTCAACAAGCATCAAGTTCGAGATGTTTATACGCGCTTCCATTTGGTCTCTACCACCAGGTGAGTTTTGCGTAGGCTTACGATGCTTTGTTACCATCTGAATGCCTTCCACAACTGCTAGGTTTTCCGTAGGAAACACGCGCAAAATCGTACCCTTCTTGCCCTTATCCTTACCAGCCGTGACCACGACAGTGTCGCCAGTCTTGACTTTGAGCTTTGGTGCGAATCTTTTAGTTGCCATTTTTTGAATGAAATTTTTTTTCATTTAATTCGCTTGTCGTTAGCCGCGATAGGTTGGAAGCGACTCGTTCAAGCTGAAAATAATTTGAATTAAAAATTAAAAATTAAGAATTAAAACAA